>NZ_FRBE01000013.1 GCF_900142535.1 Fibrobacter sp. UWEL | reverse complement strand
TCAGCCTAAAGCACCGCGTACACTTGCCAAAAGCAGGATGACGAACTAACTTTGAATTAAATCACCCGAGCGGACATATTGCCTGAAAATTGCCGGATTTCCAGAAGGAGAAACAAGCAAAAAAAACAAGCAAAAAAAAACAATTTTTTTAGAACAACATACATATTCAAAGCGCCAATTGATTATTCACAACGGTAGAGAAAAACCTTCAATTTTTTTTCTTCCAACAGAAGTGAGTCAATTTTGGGCAATGGGAAATCTCCATCATCAATGACTAAATGCGAAATTTCATTTAACCCACACAAGAATTTCACTCTTGACATTAGTGAATCCCTGTCCAGCAATTTTAAAATTACAGCATTTCGTCCATGTTCTGGATAGACGTTTAAATAATAGGCAGAAGCAGAGTCATCAACACCATAATACAATTTCTGGATTCTCCGATCAACTTCATATTTCTGTCCCTTAACCAAAATACTACCGACATCGTATTGTGTATCATAATACGCACCCGTCAAAAAAGATATTCGTGGTAAATCACGACCATAGCCATTAACAAAATAAAGCATTTTACCACGATTCTCTATATATGGGAAAGGAGGTTGTTCAACAAATTGATTCATTACTTTTTCGTTTTGAAAATCAGAAATGGTTCTACAATCATACGAGAAGATCGTAAATACAATCATGAGTATAATTAAACCATATTGTAAAAATAATTTCTTTTTTGTTATAGATGGTACAAACAATGTCAAAAAACAAACCATTAACAAATAGGGAACCGCAACAGGATCTCTCGGAAAAAAAGATTTGGTATACAAACTAATAGCAATACCAAATAGAGATATTCCCAATACCCAAAAGTCTTTTTTTAAATCTAAAATAAGTAACATTACGCCAACACCAGCAGAGGCGCATAATAAGGATTGTGACCAAAAAGAATAATTTGAAAAGAACGATTGGAAAAGCCCTGAAGGAAGGTTTCTTATCACAACCAGAGCCGCTACAGTTAAAACAATCATCAAAATGACGAGTATTTTCACAAGGATTGTTTCATATTTCTTTATGCACAAAACATAGAGAAATCCAATCAAGAACAAAGAGGTTATAAAGAAACAATCAATCCATAAAAAGGGGATCGTTATACAACATATTATCTCATACGCTGTCAAAGAAACTTGTTTTTTTATCTTTTGACAATAAACATTAAACAAAAAAACACTTTGAAGCAGGAAAGAGACTATACTGCACAACCAAACAACCCTGTACGTTTGAACTTGAAACAGCAAGATATGTCCAGTCAATAAAGACATCCCAAACCAATAAGCAGCAATGGAAACTGCAACACAAGAATATTGAGCAAACTGTCTAAGTGCAGTATTCTTTTCCAACTGTTTCGTAAACAACACCATTACCACAAGATGGCCCAACACAACAATCAAACTTTGGGTCATATATTTAGCAACAGTCGTCACTGGATACCACGTAATAGGGAATGGCGCGAAAGGTTCTTTCCCAATTAGAATCGTAAACGGGAACAAAATAGAACCAATAACAATTGGCAACTTAAATTTCGGAAAATAAAATAGAATCCAAACAGGGATTCCCCAGCCAGCCGTTAGTGGATGAATTAAAAAACCTGAAAATAAAACCGCAAAAGACGTCCATTTGCGCTTTGAAAGTATAAGTCCAACACCAAGCATACCCAAAGCAGCAGAAAGCATTCTCGCCACAGGGAATGCTTCAATCGTTTTCATGGACCATAACATTTCTGTACGATCTTCTCCAAACGAAAATAAGCTTATAAACAGTAACGTCAATATAAATGAAATGTTTTTCGCATGAACTAGATTAGTCCACTTATCAACAAGATAAGCAATAGAGAACGCAGTCAAAGCATGTATCAAAACGCAAAAAACAAAAGAAGCCTGTCCTATCGGAAGTATCTTAATAAAGCAAACATATATTGCAGAAAAAAGACTAAATGAGTCCTGATTTCCAAACATAAACGCAGGATCTCCGATAAAACGTTCTGGAGATATCCGATTTAGCGCCTGGAGAGCGTATAAGATATTATCCTGTGCAAAACCCTCATATCGATTTGCACAGAAGAAAAATACAACCGCAATTAAATACTTTATTTTATCCATAATGAATTAAAAAAGGGCCCGCCCTTGGGCGAGTCCCTTTAAAACAACCTCAACAAAATTACTTGCCGATGTTTGCAAAGTTCGGAGTAAGCGGGCTGCAAGTAGAAGTTGCAGAAGCATCCTTATAACCAGCAGCATACACAATCGGATTACCGGTAGATGCGCTAGTCTTGTTTTCAGCAACAGTGATAACCCAGTTTTCACCAGACTGGCAATCATTCAGCTTAGCTGCGTTAGTAGCAGACCAACCCTGAGTAGCAACAAGTCCCTTGAGAGCAGTAGTAGCCTTGCCTTCAAAACCGTCAGTGTAGCTAAAGTTGTTAGACTTAGGCATGGTGTAACCAATCATGTTCCAGTTACCGATATAGGTACCAGCTTCAGCAACGTATGCGTCCTGCAGCTTGACATAGGTACCAGCGGCGGTGCCGATTTCAGATGCCTTGGACTTTGCGATCATGCCGAACAGCTTAGGAACTGCAACAGCGGCCAGGATGCCCATGATAACGATCACGACCATCAATTCAATAAGGGTAAAACCTTGCTTCTTCATAGTGTACTCCTTGTTTTTGTGACACATTCTTTTGAGATTCACAGCTCTTGAAGCGTTAGTGTTTCAGAGTTGTTTACTCTCGTTTACATTGATAAATATATCTCTTTTTTCACAGAAGTCAATAGATTTGTCAGACTTTTGTCAAACTTTTGTCAGATTTTTCACTAGTTTTTGGAATGATTACAAAATCCTAGTCCCTGACACCTACTGATCTATACAAAAAGTGGTGTATTCACCGTTTTTGATGGTTTCATATATACATAATTTTTTACAAAGGAACGAATTTCCCTAAAAAAAATTACAATTTTCTTATTCCAAGTGAGAATATGCACAATTCGGTACCCTTCGGCAAGCTCAGGGTCCCTGGATTATCTAGATTTCGCACCGGTGTATGGATATATAAAAAAGGTAGGTGTTATGATTAGGATTCGTTCTTTGGCAGCTTTGTCTGCTCTTTCTATTGTGGCGGGGGCCGCGAATGCAGCGACTGTTGCAGTAGATCCGGCCGCCACACAACAGACTGTGGAAGGTTTCGGCGGCGGTAGCGTTTATTATCAGGGCTGGATTACCGGCATGAAGGACGACGCGGTTCGCGAAGCCATGTTCGATACGGCCTTTACGGGCCTGAATTTGTCCCTGCTCCGCGTGGGTAACTGGCTCCAGGCCGACACAGCGGCGGTAAGCGCAGACGATATCGCCATTGTGTCCGCAGGCAAGAAGCGCCTGGGTTCCCACATGAAGATTGAGATGTCTAGCTGGAGCGCTCCGGGCAGCCTGAAGGGCAGCGGCAGCGTCAATGGTAGCGACGGCACCAAGCCCGGCGACAACTCCCTGAAAAAGGTCAACGGACAGTACGTCTACAATGAATTTGCATCCTGGTGGAAGAAGAGCTACGAGGCTTATTCCGCAGCTGGTATCGTTCCGGATTTTATTTCCATTCAGAACGAACCGGATATGAACGCCAGCTACGAAGAAACGCTCTTCGATCCTACAGAATCGGATACTTCTGCTGGTTATGCCGAAGCTCTAAACGCCGTGTATTCTCAGATGAGCACGCTGGCTAACAAGCCTAAGATTCTGGGCCCGGAACCTCTGGGCATTGGCTACAATAACTTCCAGAAGTACGCCAAGGCACTGGACGTCAATAAGCTGGACGGCTACGCCTACCATCTTTATCACGCAGGCAACGGCAACGATAATTCCGGCAACAACTATCTGAAGCCGGAAAACTTCCGTTCCGCCATGAAGTCCATCGGTACTAATTATGGTACCAAGCCTATTATCATGACTGAATTCTGCAACATGCTGGACAAGACCCGCGAAGCAGACATGGTGGGTCTGGCTCATATTATGCAGGTTGGCTTTACCGACGGTAAGCTGTCTGGCTATATCGCCTGGGAACTGTTCTGGGGCGGCAAGATTGGTCAGATGATTGGCGTTTGCGCAGAAGGCTGGGGCGGCTGTAAGGCTGACGAATTCTACGTGAATCCGGAATACCACGCCATGCGTCACTACTCCAAGTTCGTGAACCCGGGTTGGAAGGTGGTTACTTCCGCTGTTGACGACACAACTCTGAAGGCAGTCGCATTTACCAGCGCTACAGGCGATTCCATTTCTGTGGTGGTGATTAACACTAGCGAAACCGCTATTAAGCTGGATAATCCGGCCATTGCCGGTATGGGCATTGTTACCGCCGTTCAGTCTAAGGAAAACGGCTTCAAGAGCAAGCCTGTCACCATTTCTGACTGCACCATGCTTCCCGCACGTTCCGTAACCACCCTGGTTTACCAGAAGGGCGCTCCCGCTGCAGTTGCCGCTAGCTGCGTCGACGAAACCACCGACCCCAACTATGTGGAACCTGTGGTAACCGCAACTGAAGATATCGTTATCGCAGACTTTACCACCGCAGGTAACGCAGCAGACTGGCGCAAGGGCAACAAGCTCCTCCAGGATGTGACTTACGAAACTACCGCTCTGGATGGCATGGCCGCCTACATGAAGATTCCTACTGCAGGTTGCAAGCAGGGCGATTCTGACGATTGCCCGTGGCAGAGCCAGCTATTTGACCTCGACGAATCTCAGGCCAAGGCTCTGGAATCCTGCACCGAACTGGTGTTCACCATGCGCAGTATGGACGACTCCAAGGCAGCCTACATCAACATCGGTGGCGCTAATGGCGGCAGCTGGGTAGACTACAAGTATGGTAATACCGCAGCAGCAGGCAAGTGGATCGAAACCACCGTCCCTCTGGATAACGAAGGCGACAACGGCTCTACCGCTCTTACCTTCAACAGCAATAGCGAAGGCTTCATGATTGCAAAGATCGTTGCAACGGGCTGTAAGTCCACCGCAATCCACGCCGCACGTTACTTCAACACCAACGACAGCCACATGATCGCCCAGGTCTTCGACCTGAACGGCAACCTGGTATGGACCGGCCTCAAGGGCCAGGCTCTGGACGTCGACGGCACCCTCCGCCTCAACATCCGCCAAGGCGCATACATCATCAAGACCAAGCTGGGCGCAGCCAAGGCCATCAAGAAGTAACTAGAACGTCATCCTGAAAAAATGTCATCCTGAGCGAAGCACCAAAGGTGCGAAGTAAATGTCATCCTGAGCGAAGCACCAAAGGTGCGAAGTAAATGTCATCCTGAGCGAAGCACCAAAGGTGCGAAGTCGAAGGATCTTTTCAGGATCGGCATATACGAAAAGTCCTCGGATTCAAATCCGAGGACTTTTTCATTCAAAACAATTTGGGCGGTTTAAATATATTGCGTTATTATTTTTTCTTTGGAGGATTTCTGTAGATTTTAGCAAGATTTCCATCCTTATCCAAGATACCTGCTCCGACTAATCTTTCGAAAGCAGCTTCCTTAGTTTTTTCCATATTTTCAAGAGCCTGTTCGGATATAGCAATCGGGTCAATAATCATAGGACCTCCGAGGATGGATTTTGAATTCATCCTCAAAAATATAATGTTCCACAAGCAATGTCAAGACTAAGCCTTCTCCGTTAGAATATGAATTCCTTACCGAAGTAGAAGCTATGACTGACTAGAGAGCCATTCTGATAGCCGCCAAAGAATCCAGAGGGATGGGTGTAGGTAAATTTTGTGGAGCTAATAAACCCATCTTCTCCACCCGAATAATAATCATCCAGCTGTACTACAAAATTTCCATATTCTCCATTGCGGCCAAGGTGAGAACCAATCCAAAGAGAGGCGCCCAAGGAATGTCCTGATTTTGCATCCGGCGAACTGGCAATCACATGATCCGTACGTTCTAGGTTACGACGCATTCGGTAATATTCACCACCTTCTTGATACCACTGCAGCCCTCCCGCAAGACCAATAATCAAATAAGACCCAGGATTAAAATCAAGGCCAAACATCAATCGTTCTTGAAGAGCCCACGTAGAATAACTATCTCGCCCTTCTGGAGTTTCAAGCCATTCTCTGTACCGTTCGCTATCAGAGCGTTCTTTTTCAGTACAATTTGATGTTGAACAAGAAAAACCGCTATATCCACGGAAAGCGCCCATAGCGAAGTTCATAAATACGGGCGAGAAAAAGCCGCCTAAGTGAAAAGTTGAACTAATATCGCCACCACCAATATCAATATCCTTGATATTATCCATTGCCCCACCGGTATGACCGTAATATCCAGAACCCGAAACCGCAAAATGGGGTTTTTCGTCTTCGGCGTTGGGTCGATGTTGCAACGGGGCAGGCATTAAAGATATTCCCACAGAACGAGTTCTCGGAAAACATCCCGTAAGTACAACGGAAGCAAAGACAGCCATACAAGCTGTTAAAACTAACTTTTTCATATAAACTCCTAGAAAAACCACCTACAAACTAATTTATATAACAAAAAAAACAAGGAAAAAGCCCTCCCCCTATGCATTTTGCAAACTATAGTTGACACGGAGGGAAGGTTTTTCCTAAAAAAGCTATTCTAAGGTAATGCTATCAACCAGACAGCGTTCCCCTGCATTTGATCCACGAAGTACAAACCTCGATGCGGAAATTCCATTATCCGGAGTAAAATTCGTGTTCACAATGCTTTTTAGCGGGATAATTTTCTCAACAAATCCGCCAAAAGCATCTCCATTGGCAAGGTTTACAGCGCCTTTCACGTAGGAATCAAAATACACCTTCGTGGCGCCACAAGTTCCAGGCCAATACAGAACCTTGACATTCTTAAACCGGGAAAGATTCTTTGTCCCACCAAAATCATAGAAGACAAAGTCCCCAATATTCTTGAATTTCAGATCCTGGCCACTTCCTTGAGCATCACTATAAAACTCCACAGAAGCATTTTCGCCAGCAGTCCTTACAGAAACCTTATTGTTGGGATAAATTACAGGATTTGTAATGTATTCCACGTTCTGCTTGGCCATAGTCGCATACACAAGACGAGGCTTCATCACATCCACAGCAGAGCCGCTAGAATTCAGCACCAGGCGAAACCAGCGATAATTGGTAAGGGAGCCCTTGGTTTCCGGCATGGTCCAGCGAAGGGTATGAGCAGCCCCATCCATAGGCACCGTAATTTCCTGCATTTGGATTTGGCCTGTTCCCGCCTTAGTGGTAGTCAGGAGCAGTTCTGCCTTCATCCACCCACTTGCAGATTTTCCAGCCTTAATATCCACTTCAAAAGTGGAACCTTCCTGGATCTTTCCTCCATTATCAAAGACAGCCACTTTATGCCAGCCCGCCGGAACCTTAAAGCGAACAGAATCCTTCGATTCCGTAGCCTTTTCATTATAATCATAACGGGCAAAGGCAAATTTGCGACGTTGCACCACGCCGCTATTTTGGATAAGAGCAGGCATTTTCATAATATCCATACAACTTGCAGTCGGATCAAACACCCCAGAGAATCTCGAATTACGATAGCTTTTACTTGTTACATCATAATCCCTCTTAGCGACTTCACAGAGAATTCGCCACACGTCTGTCTGCATGCCTCGCAAGACATTCAAATCTTGCTGATCGCCCACGCCAGGCATTTCAATATGACGTCCGCTCATCGCTTCATTATAGCGAGGATGGGTCGGATCCACTGCATAGGCCGCATTTGCGGAACTTCGATTTCCCGGCGCTTCAAAAGGGAATCCCTGATGACTTTCCTTAAACGAGCAAGGAACGCCAATAGAAAGTTCCCCGCCGCAAAGCATATCCATTGCACTGGTAGTAGGAATAAAGGTACTATTCGCTTGATACAGAGCATCCTTTTCCCAGGAACCCGTAAAACTTATATTTATCGGGTTACCCCACACATCAAAAAGTTTGACCTTCATATCATTGGGAATTGACGAAACAAAGCCTTCCCTTAAGCTAGAATACATTGTTTTCGCAAAAGGATAAGTACTCCCCTGAATAAAATCATATTCAGTAGAACCAATAATATTCCTCGAAGAATTAAGGGAATCAAAAACGTAAATGCGATTACGAGCAATTTCTTCTTTTGCAAAGTCAGGAGAAGAAAAAGAACTTACCGTACGTCCAAAAACAGCAGTTAGTTTTGTTGCCGTGCGATGCAACTCAAAATATTTCTTTTTATGAGACGGAGAGGCTCCCTTCATTTGGCCCTGAGAAATCAAAACGGAGGGAAATCCCTTGTAATTGGCAGCATTACGATACTTTCCAAAAAGGAATCGCTGGCTCGATTGATCCGCAGAGTAGAAGTCCTTTGTAGAACCATCATCCGCTCCAGAGGGCTGATACAACAGCAATTCACTTGCGCCAGGCCCCCCAATCAATTCATTAAACTTTTCAGCATCATCTGAATGAGCTGCCCAGAAATTAATGGTATAATGCAAACCCTTAGGTATAATAGCGCCCTGATGAGGAGAATCCAGAGACGTATACAAAGTAATAGGCGCGGACCCCGCAGGTCTGGAAATATCGTATAAATAAGAACCGTAGCGGCCTAAGATACCGCCCTGGCTAATTCCCATAACGATAAAGCCATCCTCCGCCTTATCCCTAAATCCAAAATAAGGATTATCATTCATGAACTGGAGCAGACTCTTAAAGTAATTGGAATTTGCTTCTAGTCCCTTGGAAACGGTCTCGGCGAACTGCACCAGAATAGGAGTGTAACCCAGTTCCTGCAACACAGAAATCAACCCGAACTGTTCCGCCTCCCCCATAAACTCAGAAAGTGTACGATTGGATTCCGGATCCAGATAGATGCCGTCTAACACCAGGAAGGGGCGCTGCAGTTCAAAACCAAACAGAGTGTTGCTGGCAGGCGGATCAACGACACGAATACGCACATTATCGCCGGACTTGTCATCAACGGTTACGCCATCGGCAGCAGCCCAGAGGCCATCATACGCAGTCTTCACCAGGAACCTACCTGATTCCGACTGACGGAAATACAGATCGTGAACGCTTGCGAAAGTCGAACCCGCGGCAGCCATAAGGCAAAGCAAGATATGGATAATCCTCATTATTTTACCTCCACGAAAAGAGTCTGTGTGGTTGTGATTCCGCCAGCTGTCAGGCGCACCTGAAATTTCTGAACACCCGCAGCCTCGAACTGGATTTCCATTTCCGATTTAGGCGGCAAGTTTTCCCAAGTCTTTTTAACCTTGATTTCCACCGCGGGGACATCCGTTCTGTTTGTTGTTAAAAAGTAGGGATCATAAAAAATCCTGAATACAGACCCATGAACAATAGGGCTGGGCAATCCCGCCAGCAATAAACGAGCAGGTCGAATGGTCTGAGATTTGCAGGAGGTATCCACGCAGGCGCGATAACCATAATCCACATTTCCTATCAGGAGGGGCATGGCCCTCTTATCGCTGCTGGCGGCAAGCGCTTCCGCCTGGTAGAGTAATTCCTTAGGATTCGCAATAACGCTATCCCTCAGGCGATGTGCCTCCAGTTTATGTAAGGAGGTGAACCACCCATTGCTGGATTCCCGCGGGGTCAATTCCGTCGCTTCCGCATAACGTTTCATCTGGGCGAAGTCAAAGAGGTCCACCACAAAATCAAGACTGGTGGAATCCGCCATACGTTTACGTTCCTTTTGAGAATATGCCGCACTTGTTTCGCTGGCGTGAACATCCCGGAACTTCACCTCTCGAGTAGGGCTTTCGGGCTTGATGTCACTATAGGGATAGGCCACACGCTCCGTCGTGAAAACGCTGCCAGAGGTCCCCGAGGCAGTCCCGCAAGTAAACGTAACGTCATCCACAAACAATGTGGTGTATTGATAAGCGGGAACGTTCAAGAGCCCCACGCCAAATCCAGATACAGTAGCGGTTCCGCCAACACCGAAAGCGGTCATAGGCACCGTCACATTGTACGTCTTGTTGGCAGCCACTTCCATGGAGTACGTGGAGCTTTTTCCAAAGCTTCCCGCCAGCCATAAAACCGCATTTCCCTTCTGGGTAGAGCGCAGCTTCAGCTTCAAGTCACCGCCCTCCACCTGGATAGGCATTCCCTTAAAGAAAAGTTCGCCCTTCCAGTCGCTTTTCGCATCCTTCTGACCAGACAGTCGAACATAGGGCGGCGTCATGCCGTCCAAATTCCCCCAGTTAGCCGTCCACTCCGGCGCTTCCGGGAAGGTAGAGCCATCCATCATCTTACCCGCATCAGCACCATTACGATACAGCGGAATTTCTTCGCATTCTCCCGCGAATGCACCACACGCAAAACCCGATAAGGACAACAAGGCCCCTATCAAGGCAACGCACCTTGACATCCTATTCACGATAGGACCTCCAAAGAAAATTTTTAGATATACGAAAACAAGCGTGGCACTCGCCCGCTAAAAGCATTTACGAACTGGACATCAAACGCACAAAAAAAAGCACACCCCGAGTTAACGAGTATGTGCTTAATAAATTATTTAGTCCGAAGAAAAATTTATACAAACTTGCTTACTTTGTCAAGACCATTTTTAACTTTAACGGACAATTCCGCAATATACGTTTCGTTCTCAACTCGAGTCTCGTATCGGTACATGCCTTCGTAACGAAGTTCCAATCTTTTCTTTAAGGTTGTCAATCCAAGGCCGCCAGAATTTTTAGAAGACTTTCTGGGGAAATTACTATTCTCCACCTTTATAAAAATCTCGTCACCTTGTTGCCTGAGGACTACATGGGCAAAGCTCTTTCCCTTAGGATTCACACAATGTTTCATGGCATTTTCCATCAGGGGCATAAAGAGCAAGGGTTCAACATGAACGTTAGGATTTTCAATTTCCACATCGAAAGCAAAATCAAAGGATTCGTCCAGTCTTAGCTTTTCCAGTTCCGCATATTTTTTCAGGATGTCCGCTTCTTCCTTGATGGTAATGTACTTGTCGCCGGTCTGGTACAACATCACTCGCAACAGCTGGGAAAGTTTGGTCATGGAACTTTCGGCAAGCTTAGGATCAAAGGAAATAAGGGAAGTAATATTGTTCAGCGTATTAAAAAGGAAGTGTGGGCTCAACTGGCTTTTCAAGAAATCCAGTTCGTACTGCAGCGTGGCGCGGCGTTTTTCTCGGACAATAAAAGCACGTATGATTTGACGCGCAAACATGGAAATCAAAATACATACGGCACATACCATCACCTCAACAGCAAAGAAGGACAGAACCACGGAAATGCTAAAGTGTCCGCGAAGATCGGAGTAAGCGTATTTCGTAATGAAAAAGCTCCAGGACTCATCGGCAGTACGGACCATCATAAACGTGAGCAATTCTCTCATGGAAAGAACTGCAAACAACATAAGGGCATTCACCAGCAAAAACAGGAAATACTTTCTCCTAAAGAAAAGTTTAGGAACAACAAAACGCTGGTTCACCAGAAAGATAATCAAGGTTGCAAACAAAGGAACGTAGTAGTTCAGCAAGTCCGTCGCATTTAAAAGATTGCCATTTGGACGAGGCCCCGCAATAATAATCAGCGGGAATAAAATAATGAACAGCCAGACTAGAATTCCAATAAAGAAACCCGGAATAGGAAAGCTGGTGGAAACTTCCTCATCGTCGCCCAAAATTTCAAGTAACTGCTTTTCACCACGTTCAAAACTGGCTTCCTGCAGGGCAGAGAACTTCGAACGGTGTTTTTGGATGACATTTTTAATGATTTGTCGTCTGGATTCATGACAATCTTGTGACATTTCTACCTCATTTAGTACAAAAATAGGCAAAATTCGGACGTTTTTTGCGGGTTTACCCCGGTTTATGACACAAATCTGACAAAAGTCAGTGATTTCCGTGACAAAACTCATACAAAAGTTTTGCAGAACTCAGTGTAATTCGTGACACAAGGAAAATGTCAAAGAGATACATTTACTCATGTAAACAAACAAGGAGGATGTATGAATATGAACACTAAGACTCGCGAAGAAAAGGATGTCTACTTCCAGTATCTGAACGACATCTCCAAATACCCGCTTCTCACCAGAGAACAGGAAAAAGTTTTGCTTAAGAAAGTCCATGAGGGCAACCGCGCCGCTCTGGAAATGTTGGTAAACGCCAACCTGCGTTTTGTGGTAAACATCGCTAACCTCTATAAGGGCCAGGGCCTGGAAGTTGGTGAACTGATCAGCGAAGGAAACATGGGCCTCATTGAAGCTGCCCGCCGTTTCGATTACAATCAGAAGATCAAGTTCATTAGCTACGCCGTTTGGTGGGTCCGCCAGAACATGACTCGCGCCATCGCTGAAAAGGGCCGTATGGTTCGCATCAGCGCCGAAAAGGAACTGGTTCTTCGTCGCTTCGCCAAGAAGGGTGGCCAGATGAAGCAGGTCATCGGAGGCGGCATGGTGATGGATCCCAAGAGCCTTGAAGGTGTTTCCAAATACAAGGCCAAGGATATTGAAAAGATCCTCATGATGGGTAACCGCACCGCTTCTCTGGATGCTCCCATGGGTGATGACGGCGATATGACCTTGGGCGAAACCATTAGCTCCGCTGAATTGGCTTGCGAAATGGCAGAAACCCGCGATCGTTCCGCAGTTTATAACAAAGTAATGAACGATAACCTTTCCGAATTGGAAACTAAGGTTCTCCGCCTTTACTACGGGATGGAATCCGACGCTGACCTGAACCTGAAGGACATTGCTACCATGACGGGTCACTCCAAGGAACGCATCCGCCAGCTGAAGGAAAACGCCCTGGAAAAGCTCCGCAACAGCCAGGTGGAACGCCTGCTGAACGACGCTGCTTAACCTTGGCTTAAGCCTCTCGATTTTTTGTAAGTCTCTCTCTCTAAATTCAATTAAAAACCGGCCTTAATTGGCCGGTTTTTTCCGTTTTATTCCAAATTTCTAAAAATGAAATTGTATTTTTAGGGTATATGAAGTTTCGTAATCTTTTGCTCACTACCGCATCTGCCTTGTGCCTTGCCAATGCATCTTTCGCTGCACAGGACAAGCAGACTCCCCCGGGCGACTTCTACGAGGAAGTATCCCGTTTAAATAAGGTTTTCTCCGAAGTGAACCGCAAGTATGTGGAAGAAGTGAACCCCACAGAACTGACGGACGCAGCCCTCAACGGCATTCGCGACATTCTGGACCCCCATACTACGGTGTTTAGCCCGAAGGATTACGAAAGCCTGAAAGTTTCTATGGAAGGTAAGTTCGGCGGCGTGGGTATTACCATCAGCCTCCGCGACAACATCCTGACGGTGATTTCTCCCCTGTCTGGCACACCCGCTTTCCGCCTGGGTATTCGTGCTGGCGACCGCATTGTGAAGATTGACGGCAAGGAAACCAAGGGACTCTCCCTGGACGACGCCGTAAGCAAGCTCCGCGGTAAGATTGGCACCGACGTTACCGTCTCCATCGCCCGTGAAGGTGTGGCAGACCTGATGGACTTTACCATCACCCGTGCAGAAATCGTGGTTCACGCTGTTCCTTACTACGGAATGGTTTCTAAGGATATTGGCTACATCAAGCTGGCCACCTTTAGCGACAAGACCACCAGCGATGTGGAAAACGCACTGAAGGCTCTGCAGAAGCAGGGTATGAAGAAGATCATCCTGGATATGCGCTACAATCCGGGGGGTCTTTTGAACCAGGCCATCGACATTAGCGAATTGTTCCTGAAGCGTGGCAACACCATCGTGAGCACCAAGGGACGTACCCAGCAGACCGAAAGCCGCGCCCGCAGGGACGGTATCGTGAAGCAGGACATCCCCATGGTCGTGATGGTCAACCAGGGTTCCGCAAGTGCTGCTGAAATTGTATCCGGCGCATTGCAGGATTGGGACCGCGCACTGATTGTGGGTAAGACTTCCTTCGGTAAGGGTTCCGTACAGACCATTTTCCCGCTGGATAACCAGGGCAACGCCCTGAAGCTGACCACCGCATTCTACTACCTGCCTTTCGGCCGCTGCATTAACAAGCCCGAAAACGGCATTAAGGGCCTGAAGATTCAGGAAGAAGAATACGAGAAGGAAGAAAAGAACGAAGCAGATTCTACCGTCGCTAAGGCAGATACGGTAGCCCGCGATACTTTCTATACCAACAACGGCCGTATGATGTTCGGCGGTGGCGGTATTACGCCTGACGTGGAAGTGGAACTGGATCCCATGCCCTGGGTGGTACAGGTGCAGGAACGCATGTCCATGTACTTCAAGTTTGCTGTAAAGGCCCGCCCGGAACTGGAAAAGCAGGGCGTGAAGATTGATTCCGACTGGGAAGTTCCCGATGAACTTTTCACCCAGTTTAAGGATTTCTGCCTCAAGGACACCAGCTTCATGAAGATCAAGTCCAACGCTCTGGTAGGCGTGGACCAGCTGGAAAAGAGCGTCATTCGCGAACAGAACTATATGGGCGATTCCTCCAAGACCGTTACGGACACCCTGCTGTCCAAGCGCATTGCAGAAATGCGAGACGCTCTGGAAAAGAACCGCAATGCCCAGTTTGAAGGCAACAAGGAATACATCAAGGATGGCATCAAGCGCGAATTGCTGACTTCCTTCCTGAACGATTCCGTAAGCACCGCCTTTAGCCTGAAGCGTGACAAACAGCTGAACGAAGCTATCCGCTACTTGAACGACACCGCTCTGTTCAATAAGGCTATGGCTCCCAAGCAGAAGGCTCCCGCAAAGAAGCCTGAAGCCAAGACAGAAAAGAAGGCTTCTAACAAGAAGTCCAAGTAATTTAAGGTGTTCCGCTAATGAACAAGATTGCCGAAGCCCTCGGAAGGTTTATTCGCAAGTTTCTGCACACGGTGGTAAGCTACCTGCATTTCGTGTGGCAGATGTTTAAGAATATTCCCGGAGCATTTAGCAATTTCCACACGACAGTGGAACAGATGCAACAGGTGGGCGTCACCAGTATCCCTGTGGTGCTGGCAGCATCTCTTGCTACAGGCGCTATCATGTCCTGGCAGCTGGCTTACCAGTTTGCCGATATGATTCCCTTGATGTTCGTAGGTATGGCTGTGGGAAAGTCCGTGATGGTGGAACTTTGTCCCATTCTTACGGCAATGGTCCTGGCGGGTCGTATCGGAGCCTCCATGTGTTCCGAACTGGGCACCATGGCGGTGACGGAACAGCTGGATGCATACAAAGTATTGGGTCTTAGTCCTTACAAGTTCTTGTTGGCCCCACGACTCATCGCAACCGTGATCATGCTTCCCATCTTGACCATCATCAGTATCTTCGTAGGTATTGTGGGTGGTTACGAAGTGGCAGCCCTCTATAAGGATGTTTCCTTCTCCGTATTCTTCTACGGCGTGCGCATGTTCTACGAGAACTGGGACTTGTTCGTGGGCTTGATCAAGGCAACCGTTTACGGCTACTTTATCGCTAGCTACGCTTGCTTCTTTGGGTTTACCACCACAGCAGGCGCAGAAGGCGTGGGTAAGGCAACGAAGGCTACCGTGGTGTGCGGCATGACCAGCATTTTGATTGGCGGCTTCGTCCTTTCCAAGATTCTACTTCTTTAAGAAAAAAGGCCGAGGGGAATAGTGCCTAGCTTTGATTTGAAAAGGCGCAGCAAGCACTTCAGCGGGAGCGGTCCCGCTGATATTAGCGTGCTTTTAAAAATGGTTCTGGACAAGAATAAAATCTCCGACGACATGACCTTTTCTACCCTGTGCGAACGGTTTTCGGAAGTGGTGGGAGACCTGATTTTACCCCATGTAAAACTGGTCAGTCTAGAGAAGAATATTTTGGTGCTAAAGGCAGCCAATTCCGCATGGAAGCAGGAGTTGTTCCTGCAAAAAAAAGCTATTATTGACAAGTGTAATTTAGTGTTGGGTAAGCCCGCCGTGCGGGACATCCGACTGGTTTGATAGGTGTAAAAAAGATGGCAGAAAATAACGTTTCTACAGAAGAACTGAAGAAGGCCGAAGAAGATTACAGCGGTTCCAATATTACCGTGCTGGAAGGTCTGGAAGCAGTCCGTGTTCGCCCGGCAATGTACATCGGTTCTACCGACATTCGTGGCCTGCACCACCTGGTGTGGGAAGTGGTGGACAACTCCGTGGACGAATCCCTGGCGGGCTTCTGTAACCACATCGAAATTGCAATTTTGCCGGGTAACGGCATCCGCGTGACCGATAACGGTCGTGGCATTCCGACCGACATCCACCCCAAGGAAAAGGTGGGTACCCTGGAAGTGGTCATGACCAAGCTCCATGCGGGTGGTAAGTTCGACAGCAATTCCTATAAGGTTTCTGCAGGTCTTCATGGCGTGGGCGTGAGCTGCGTGAACGCACTTTCCAACAAGCTGATCGCTACCGTACGCCGTAAGGGCAAGGTTGTAACCCAGACTTTCAGCAAGGGTATTCCTTGCGGTCCCCAGCAGGAAATTGGCACCTGCGCTGATGACGATACTGGTACCACCATCGAATTCTATCCGGATGATACCATCTTCAGCGAAACCGTTTACGTTTACGATACTTTGGCAACTCGTTTCCGCGAACTCGCTTTCTTGATGAGCGGTCTGCGTTTGACCCTCACCGACGAACGTGACGAGAGCAAGCCTTCTGAAACATTCTGCTACCCGGGTGGCGTTTCCGAATTCGTCCGCTATGTGGACGAACATCGTACCCCGCTGTTCAACGAACCCATCCACCTGGTAATGCCCGATGGCCAGTACCCGCTGGAAGTGGCCATGTGGTACAACGATGGCTATCAGGAAAACTTCTTTAGCTTCGTGAACAACGTGAACACCTACGATGGCGGTACTCACGTTACGGGCTTCAAGACTGCATTGACCCGCGTGATCAACAAGTTTGCAGCAGACATGCCCAAGGGCAAGAAGGACATCAGCATTACCGCTGACGATATCCGTGAAGGTCTGACTGCCGTTATCGCTATTAAGGTATCTCAACCTCAGTTCGAAGGCCAGACCAAGCGTAAGCTGGGCAACTCCGAAATCACCAGCTATGTGGCAAGTGCATTTGGCGCCAAGCTGGAAGAATACTTCCAGGAAAATCCCAACGCAGTTCGTGTCATTCTGGACAAGGTTTATAATGCGGCCCAGGCTCGTGAAGCAGCCCATAAGGCTCGTAACCTGGCTCGCCGTAAGAACGTGCTGGAAAGCGGTGGCCTTCCGGGTAAGCTGGCAGACTGCTCTAGCCGCGATCCGAAGGAATGCGAAATGTTCATCGTGGAAGGTGACTCTGCAGGTGGTTCTGCAAAGCAGGGCCGCAAGCGCGAATTCCAGGCAATCCTCCCGCTGCGCGGTAAGATCCTGAACGTGGAAAAGGCAAGCCTCCACCGCGTGCTGGACACCGAAGAAATCCAGAACCTGGTGAACGCTATTGGTTGCGGTCTGGGTTCCGAATGTAAGCTGGAAAAGCTCCGCTACCACAAGATTGTCATCATGACCGATGCTGATGTGGACGGCTCTCATATCCAGACTTTGCTGTTGACTTTCTTCTTCCGCTACATGCGCCCGCTGATTGACAACGGCCACGTTTACCTGGCAATGCCTCCTCTGTACAAGCTGAAGGTAGGTCTGAAGGAACAGTACCTGTTCGATGAAGACGCCAAGGACGAAGCAATGGCCAAGCTGGAAGACAAGAAGAACGTGACGATCACTCGATTCAAAGGTCTGGGTGAAATGTCTCCGGAACAGCTGTTCGAAACCACCATGGATCCGGAACGCCGCTTCCTGAAGCAGTGCTATGTGGAAGACGCTGTGGTCGCTGACCAGATCTTTAGCATGCTCATGGGTGAAGACGTTGAACCCCGCCGTAAGTTCATCGAAAGCAACGCTTACAAGGTTCTTGACGAGTTGGATGTTTAGTTATGATTTCTAGCAACGCAAAGGCAGACTTCCAGACCGTACTCTCCCAAGCGAGAGACCTGGTTCAGGATACCCTTACGCTTACAGAACGTGTTATCGATGACGTGGCGAAGAACGCCCCGTCCGGAATTAGCGAACGTCTTGAATCCCTTTTCCAGCGCAAGGGTAAGCGCATCCGCTCTACCCTTCTGTGCTTGATTGCCCAGAGCGGTGCCGTAAAGCCCGAGCCCTCCCGAGTGGCACACGCTTGCGCCGGCGTCGAAATGCTGCATCTAGCAAGCCTCGTTCACGACGACATTATTGACGGGACGGATATCCGCCGCGGCAAGAAGACGGCCCATAAGGAATGGGGCACTCAGGTGGCTGTCCTTATTGGCGACTACGTTCTTTCCCAGGCAATGCGCTGCGTCATTGACGAAGAATCCCGCGAGATTCCCGTTGAACTTTCCAATGCTGCAGACAAACTGATTGCAGGTGAAATTCTCGAGCTGGACCACTCCGGCGACATGAGCTTGTCTTTTGAAATGTACGACAAGATCATTGACGGGAAGACTGCCGCCCTCATTGAATCAGCCGCAAAGATCGGTGGCATCCTGGCAGGATTTGACAAGGAAACCGCCGCACGTTGTGCCCAGATGGGAGCGCACTTTGGCATTGCTTTCCAGATTGTAGACGATCTGTTGGACTACGGTTTTGGCAGTCAGAATCTGGACAAGGCTAAGTTTACGGATCTGTCCAACGGGCTGATTACCCTCCCGCTGTTGTATTACTTCGATGGCTGTACGGCTGACGAACGTGCCCAGATGGAAGGCTACATCGCCAAGGCATCCGAGGCTGGTATTCCCGAAAAGATCCTGGAATGCCTGAACGCTAAGGACGCTTTCAAGAAGGCGAAGGCCTGCGCTCAGGACCATCTGGAAAAGGCTCTAGAAATCGCCCAGACGCTGCCCAATGGGGACTTTACCGACCAGATCGTCGAAATGATTGCCTCCATGAGCAACCGAGGGAACTAAGCCTCATGGGGCTCCCGCCCCCTGAAACCCCTTACCGAAACTAGCTTTGCTAGTATTCGGGTGTGAGGGGAGTATCCCCTCAACCTCCCCCTTACTGCAAAAATCAGGAGGCTTCACATGTGCGGAGCACATGCTTACCTTCTACTGTTGAGGGGAAGCAAAGCTTCCTCCTCAATTTTGTCTAGATATAAACAATCATGAAAAATCATGATGCAGGGGACTCCCCCTGACTCCTCAAAAAAAGATTACGGCCCACAAGCAAAGCTTGTGGGCCTTTTCTTTTCGTCTGATACATACTAAAGAACAGTATTAAACGTTTTAGTAGGTATCGAATTTTTGGATAAATCAAACTCATACATACTAAACGCCTCGCCAAATCGTTTTAGTAGGTATCCTCAGCAACAAAGCCACCTCGCAAAGGCCTCTCTGTAGTCAGCAGAGCTCATTCCATGCATACCAAACCGCACTTATGTGCGCTTTAGTAGGTACGGGTATTTAAGAGCATCAAAATACATGCATACTAAACGGCATACACAGCCTCTTTAGTATGTATCGCAGACGAATTCAAGGATTCTATGTGAGAGATTTCAGGAAATTCTGGTTACTTCTTCTTGCCCCAGAAGGCCATAAAGACCAACACGGACAGGACACACATGGCGATAATAATCCAGAAGGACATTTCATTGCCACCACTGGCGTCACCGTTCATACCGAAGGGCAGTCGCACGTTCATACCGAACAAGCTGGCGAAGAACGTCGGGAGGCTGATAGAAATGGTCACGATGGTCAAGTTCTTCATCAGCGTATTCACGTTGTTGCTGATAACACTTGCGCGTGCATCCATCATGGACGTCAAAATGTTGGCGTAGATGTTTGCCTGCTGGAGGCTCTGGCCGTTTTCAATCTGGATGTCTTCCAGTAGTTCACGTTCAGCCTCGGTCCAGTTCAGGCTGCGGCCCATCTGGAGCTTACGGAGCAGGGTATCGTTACTGTTCAGAGCGCTCACGTAGTAGATCAAGCCCTTGTTCAAGCTGAACATAGAAAGCAGGTACTTGTTTTCCATTGCAGTACGGAGCTTCTGTTCCAGTTCATCGTTGATGCGGTTGATGATCTTCAAGTGTTCGTTGAAGTGGTAGATAGCGTAGCTCAGGACCTTCAATACGAAGGTGTTCAGGCTGTCAATCTTGGAGAAGCGTTTCTCATCGGTAATAGGAATGTCGGAGTCCGTCAGGAGCAGCACCCAGTCCTTAAAGATGAAGATACCGAAAGATTCCACGCGGAACTGGAAGTTATCCGCCGCAGAATAGTTCTTGGGCTTCTTAAACACGATGGTGGTAAAGTCATCGTCGTATTCTATACGGGAAAGTTCGTCGGAGTCGAATGCAGACGCAATGGTATGCTCAGTGATTTCGTATTCCTTAACCAGCACGCTTCGCTGTTCCTGGCTAAGAGAACCCATCATAACGATGTCGGCCACTTCTTCGTTCGGGGCACTAGCGAGGCGCCCTGATTCGATTTTGTAGTACTTCTTGAGCATAGAGCCCCCTTGATCGAACGGGGGTTAATTTAGAAAATTTCGAGTGTAAAAAAAGGCTCGGAACAAGTCCGAGCCTTAAATTTTTTGCTTTTTTCAGCAGCTGCGAATTATACGCCGCCCTTGAAATGCTTGGAGTACCAGAGCACGAAGGGAGAGCAAACGCATACGGAAGAGTAGGTACCGATGAGGACACCGAACACCATCACCATACCGAAGTCGCGGATGGAAGAACCGCCCATAACGGACAGGACCAAGCAGACGAACAAGGTGGTAAGAGAGGTAATCACCGTACGGCTGAAGCACTGGTTGATAGAAGCATTCAGAGTCTTGTCGAAACCGGTAGTGCCATGGAGAGCGGCGTTTTCACGAACGCGGTCGAACACCACGATGGTATCGTTAACGGAGTAACCGATCATGGTCAGGAGGGAAGCAATCAGAGCACCATCGAAGGAAAGACCGCAGATGGAGATGAAGCCCAAGGTAATGATGGAGTCGTGGACCAGGCCAACAACAGCACCGATACCGAAACCAAGACCAAGCTTACCGAATCGGAACCAGACATAGAGACCAATTGCGATCCAAGCCAGGATGATAGCCAAGATAGCGTCGTTACGGAGTTCCTTACCGATGGTAGGACCAACGCTGTCCTTAGCGACGATTTCAACCTGCTGGTTAGCCTTTTCGAAAGCGTTCTTCATGGTGACTTCGAACTGAGCGTCTTCGGAAGCCTTCATGCTGATCTGGTAAGAGTTAGCGGAGGTACCACCCAGAGAGCGAACCTTAGCACCCTTCACGCCTGCGTCTTCGAGAGCCTTGTTCAGGTCAGCTTCGTGCTTGTCCTGATCCTGGTACTGGACAGTGTAAACCTGACCACCAGTGAAGTCAATGCTGAAGTCGAAGCCCTTGATTGCAACAGAGGCAATGCTTGCAACGATCAGGATGAGAGAAAGCAGACCGAACTTGCGACGGTTGGGAACGATTGCCAAGTTTGCATTGTTAAGAGCCTTGAAGCCGCCACCGATAGAGAGGGTGGTTGCATCCTGCTTAGCAAGCTTCCAGTCGAACACGGCGCGAGTAACAGTAAGAGCGCAGAAGAGAGAAGTGATAATACCGATCATCAAGGTAAGACCGAAACCCTTCACGGAACCGGTACCAATCTTGTACAAAATAAGTGCGGTAAGAACGGTGGTCAAGTTAGAGTCGAAGATTGCGCTGAATGCACGTTCATAACCCTTAGCCACTGCTGCACGAGCGGTGAGACCGCCCTTCAGTTCTTCACGGATACGTTCGTAAATAATCACGTTGGCGTCGAGAGACATACCCAGCACCAGGATGAAGCCTGCGATACCCGGGAGGGTCAGGGTTGCGCTGAACACGGACATGACAGCTGCGGTGACCAAGGTATTGATGATCATACCGAGGCTAGCAATGAAACCACCGAGACGATAGTAAGCAACCATGAAGACCAAGCAGAGGAGAAGACCGATTGCACCGGAACCGAAGCCCTGGACAATGTTTTCTTCACCGAGGGTAGCACCCACGCTGCGAGATTCGATGATGTTCATGGGAGCCTTCAGAGCACCTGCGCGGAGCACAACTGCCAAGCGGTTTGCTTCAGCCATGTCGTCCAGACCGGTAATCTGAGCTTCGCCGTTGGGGATACGTTCGTTAATGCGAGGAGCGGAAATCACCTGGTTGTCAAGAACGATAGCCATCTGCTTCTTAACGTTAGCGGCGGTCACAGCGGAGAACTTCTTAGGACCGATGCCACCGAACTTCAGGCTAACGCCAACTTCACCAGCATTCATACCATCAGACATACGGCGGGGCTGAGCGTCAACGATGTCTTCACCGCCCATTTCAGCACGCTTCTTCAGGAGGTACAGGCGCTTTGCCTTGAGCTTGGAGCCGCGTTCCATGGGTTCCAGACCGCTACCGAAAGCGAACTGAACGTCACGGGGAATCAACTTCTTCACACCGTCGGTTTCAAGAAGCTTCTTGACCTTTTCGATGTTTTCTTCAGCGATGAAGCCACCGTTATAGAAAGCAGTGAAGTAAGAGGACAGAGCTACGCCGACTGCGCTTGCCGGTTCGGCCTTAGCTTCTTCGGCAGGAGCTGCGGAATCCTTAGCAGGAGCTGCTTCTGCAGTCTGAGTTGCGCCACCGAGAAGTTCTTCGTCGGAGAGAGCCTTAGCGGTATCAGCAGCAGGAGCGACGGTAGAGTCAGCAGCCTTTGCGGAATCAGCCTGAGCAGCGTCAGCAGCGATATCCTTAGTCTGGCGGGTCAGGTACTGGTCAATTACGCCAACAACCTGGGGGAAGCGTTCAGCTTCTGCCAGAATCTTAAATTCGAGTTTTGCGGTAGAACCCACGAGAGCCTTTGCAGTGGAATCATCCACACCTGCCAGTTCAACCAGGATTCGGTCGTCACCGCTGGGAGAAATCTGCGGTTCAGAAAGACCATACTGGTCAACACGGTTACGGATGATTTCCAAAGACTGTTCGCGGATATCCTTGATGTCTTCGTTTTCCTTGAGGCCGGACTTATCGATTTCCAGGGTAATGCTGGTACCACCTGCAAGGTCCAAACCGAAGTTGATAGACCTAGAAGCGGTCTTCGGGTTTTCCTTGACGAAGGCTTTCTGTTCTTCACCCTTAAGAGTGTGAACCTGAATAGACGGCCATACAGACCAGGCGGAGATAGCAATCACGAGGAGAATGATAATTTCTCGCATGCCAAATGTATTTTTTTTCATTTCTAATCCCTTAGTAAGGCATTAATCGCATTAGTTGGGCGCAAAGATAGCAAAAACCGGCGGGGTTTTCGAATCCGGAGTCCAATACACGTCTAGTTTGAGGGTACTTTTCCCTTCAGTACGTTCAATAAAAAATCCGGTTTGTGTATTCTGGATGGACAAATCGCCCTGTCGAAGGGCCAAATTGTCCTTTCGCAAGCGGATGAGTTCACGAATCCAGTCAAAAATCGGGGATTTTTTCAATTCAGGCAGTTTTTCCCAGGGAATGGTACGGCGATTGTCGGGATCTTTGCCACCCTGGAGGGCCAATTCGTCCCCATAATAAATACAGGGGGCGCCGGGCATGAAGAAAAGGAGGGCAAGGGCAAGGCGGACGCGGGCCTCGTCGGAGCAGGGCAAGCTCTGAAGGCGGGTGGTGTCGTGGCTACCCAGCAGGTTCATGGGGACGTCGCCGGCAGGCATTTGCCCCAGGTCGCTGTAACGGAACTGCGGGAAGGCGGCCTTCAGGCGGCTGCAATATTCTTCCGTAGAAATAGGGTTCTCGTCAAAGAGGTAGGCCATGGTGGCCTTACGGAACATGTAGTTCATCACCCCGTCGAATTGATCCCCATGGAGCCAGCGGGAGGGTTCGTCCCAAATCTCTCCCACGATGTAGGCGTCGGGATTGATGGCTTTTACCCGACGGCGGAATTCCTGCCAGAAACTGTCGTCATCGATTTCGTTGGGCACATCCAGGCGCCAACCGTCAATACCGCGCTTCATCCAGAATTCAGCCACACTCATGAGGTATTCGCGGACCTCCGGATTGCCCGTATTGAATTTGGGCAGAGCCGGATAGTTCCACCAGCATTCATAATTGGGTTTGCCCGAGTAAGCGTGAAGGGGCCATCCCTTGATGTGAAACCAGTCGACGTAGGGTGAGTTTTTCCCCAACTCCATGAGGCTATTGAACTGGAAGAACCCGCGGGAGGAGTGATTGAATACACCGTCCAAGATTACTCGCAGGCCAAGCTTGTGAGCCTTACGAACCAGACGGTCAAAGTCTTGCAACGTCCCGAGAACTGGGTCGATTTCGAAGTAGTCCACCGTATGGTAGCGATGGTTGGAATTGCTCTTGAAGATGGGGCAGAAATAAAGAGCGTTCACCCCCAGGCTCTTGATATAAGGGAGTTTGCTTTCGATGCCCTGGAGATTACCCCCGAACATATTTTCCCGAGTGGGTTTGGAGTCCCAATCCACGAATTTCCCAGCAGCCTTGTACCGCTGGGATTTGCAGAAACGATCCGGGAAAATCTGATAAAAGACAGCGTCCTTGACCCAGGCGGGAGCGAAATTTTTCATCATAGAATCAACCACAAGAAGAATTGCTTTGAATATATATAAAGCACAAAAAAAGCGCGGACAAGCCGCGCTAATTTATGCAAAGAATTTTGCTCGGGGAGTACCCCTTTAAAATTTCCACAGCGGGCGGCGCTTACGCACATCAACCAACTTGCGGATGTCGGAACTGAGGGAAGAGTAGTCCAGCAATTCGTCTACGGAGCAAGGCAGTCGATAGCACCAGTTTGCACCACCTACGGTACCAGGAATATTCACGCGTTCCTTTTCCGGATTCACCTTGGAAAGGCTTGCGGAAAGGGCGAAGTAATCCTGAGCCGGCAGGATGCAGAACAAACTATTGGAAGTAAACACATGGGTCAGGATGGTGCGAGCCACCGTGGGTGTGATTTCTTCCGGAGCGTTGCCCGGCAGGTGTGCATGAGACCAGTAAAGGTTCTTGTCGAAGTCCGCTTCCTTCCAGAGGCCGCGAAGTGTAGAAGTGTCGTGGCAACTGGTTGCGCAAACGGAAAGACGGGGATATTCATCCATATCGTAGTAAGGAGAATAAGGTGCATTCCAGTTGCGGGCCCAACGTTCAATACGCAAAGCAAGAATATTCAGCTTGTTCAGCACGGTGGGAACGCAAGGCGGCACGGCACCCAGGTCTTCTGCACAAACCAGCATGTCGGTTTCGTTGGCCAGGACAGACAGCAACTTGGTTGCGTTCTGTTCCCACAGACCATTCTGGGCGTTTTCGTTTGCCTTGAGAATTTCCTGAAGTTTCTTCTGTTCGTTTTCCGGCAAGGTGAACAACACCGGCTGGTTGTACCAGTACCAGAAGGGATAGAAAGTATTTTCGTCGCCAGAAGGAATGAACACGCGGTTCCAGTAAACCTTCAGCATCTTGTCCTTCACTTCCTGCGGTTCGTCCATGGCAAGAATTGCCTTTTCGCTGGAGTATTCCGGCTTAAGGATCAGGCGGTCCCAATGGCCTTCCAGCACCTGGAAGCATACGGGAGCCAGACGGTCGGCGTCATCTCCCAGGAATTCACGAAGTTGCTCGATGGAATAGTTGGGACGGCGCAGGTATTCCAGAGTTTCCTTGCAGAAACCAGCGTTCTGGAGTTCGCCCAAGGTCAAAGGAATGCAGGGATTGAAACGTCCCATAATGCCGGTGACTTCGCACTGCGGAATGGACCAGATACGGAAGAAGCCCAGCACATGGTCGATGCGGTATGCGTGATAGAACTTGCTGGCCTGTGCCAGACGGCGACGCCACCAGTTGAAGTTGTCCTTTTCCAGAACGTCCCAGCGATAAGTGGGGAAACCCCAGTTCTGACCGCTGTAGCTGAACATGTCAGGAGGAGCGCCAGCACGATCGTCCAGAGAGAAGTACTTGCGTTCAGACCAGACGTCTGCACTGTCT
Organism: Fibrobacter sp. UWEL; assembly: GCF_900142535.1. Taxonomy (NCBI): domain Bacteria; kingdom Pseudomonadati; phylum Fibrobacterota; class Fibrobacteria; order Fibrobacterales; family Fibrobacteraceae; genus Fibrobacter; species Fibrobacter sp. UWEL. Next base: position 83,591 of record NZ_FRBE01000013.1, on the reverse strand, counting down.
TCGTTGATCAGGATAGGAATGTCACCCTTGATGCGAAGGCCCATCTTGGAAACTTCAGCAACAGCGGTAGTAAACTGCATTTCGGCAACGCACTGCATCCATGCCTGGAACAAGCAATCCTTCAGATTCTTGGTCCACAGCTTTTCGATGTCCTTTTCAGAAGGATTCTGGTTGTTAGACCAATCCTTCCAGCTGGATTCACCATTCTGAGCCTTCAGGGTGGCGTATACACAGTAAGGCTTTGCCCAGACGTTTTCGTCGATCCAGCGAGAGAGCACCTTGCTCTTCTTCAGGGAGTCGTAGCGGTTGTCAAAAATACGACGGAGGATGGAACGCTTCCAGGTAGAAATCTTATAGTAATCAATCTTACCCAGGGCATCGAATTCATCCTTACCCTTCTGGATTTCTTCCTCGAACTCGGAAGAGCCATCCACGGACTGAACGTTGATGAACACCGGGTTCAAAGCGAAAGCACTACGAGCGCTGTAAGGGCTAGCTTCAGCACCAGTGTCATTCACCGGCAGCAGCTGGATGATGTTGAAATCACAGAACTGTGCCCAACGAGCAAACTGAATCAAGTCCAGATATTCGCCAATGCCGATGCTCTGGCGGCTATAAAGACTGAAGAGGGGAACGGCTACGCCGCTCTGGAAATAAGAAATATCACCATATCGCATGCGTTAAAATTTAGAAACAAATCAGAGGCTAGAGGTTAGAGATTAGAAATTAGAGACTTGAAATTAGGGTATAGGGGACAGGGTATAGGGTACAGGGGACAGGGGATAGGGTACAGATGATTTCGAACCCCGCTGCACTAGCCCCTAGCCCCTAACCCCTAGCCCCTCATTTACTACATTAAGGACCATGAGTTACGAATGCAGAAATCTTCGCGATACATTTTGCGTAAAACGCAACAAGGAATGTGACCCTGGCGCCCCCGGTTGCGTGCTGCGCGGCCGCTTCGTATTTCCCTTCAGCGAATCCGCCCAAGGCAAGGGCAGTGCCCAGCCCGCAAAGAAAAGAGCGAGTAAGAAAAAGACTGATCCTGAAACAAGTTCAGGATGACATTGATGTCACCATATGAAAAAAGTCCCGTCAACGGGACTTTTTCTTTTTTCAAAACACTAGCTTATTATCCTTGCGGACTCAAATCCAAGGATTAAACCCATTCAGACGATCTTTAATCAAGTATTATCAAGCAGAACAAGGCGCGAGTCCCCGTAGCGTATAATAATACGTGAGGGGACGAGTAACGCAGTAATGCGCAGATAAGACGCAGATTAAATCATCCTGAGGATTTCTTGGGTGGTCTGTTCCGCGAAGGTGTTATCTTGTACGAAACGGCGCACTTCCTGGGGATTGATGCGAGCGTATTCGGACAGAGCTCGGCCGATACCATTGCGAATGTAGTAGTCATCGTCCTTGGCACAGGTCAGGCAGAACTGACGGAGCAGCGGCCAGTCGGTACGATCCTTGTACTGAATCTGGAAGATGATGGCGCTACGGCGAACCCATACGTTGGGGTCACGAATCCAGGAAGCGATCTTGGTGCGAAGAGCGGGAAGACGGAGAGCCAGGTCGCCCAGAATGCAGGCAGCCAAGGTGTCCACGGTGTCGCGCCAGGCGCGGGTCTTGATCAGCTTCTTGAGGAAAGTCAAATGCTGGCCACCCAGAAGAGTGCGATGACGGAAGAGGTAATCGCAAGCGGCGTACTGGATTTCACGATAAGGCTGAGCCCACATATCTTCGATGCGGGCAACCAGTTCGTCGCCATCTTTCGGGGGATTCTTGTCAAACAAAGGATAAGTAACTTCACGGCGAGGGACCAGTCGGATTCCGAGGAAGTCGAACTGTTCGCGAGCCTTCTTAGACATTTCGTGCGCTTCCTCTTCATTAGAGATAGCGCGGAGTGCAAGTAGTATATCTTGTGTAAAACGAAGCATTGTAGGCCAAAAATAGCCCAAAAAGAATTTTATTTCTAGACCTTGACAAACACTTTTTTTAATTTTTTTTAGATTTTCATAAAATTTTTTTGATGAATAAAGAAAAATTTACCCTTGACAACGATAAAATCACCCTTGACACCACTTGTATGAGCGATAATTCCTATAACGAAGCCCTAGAAATCATTGAAGTTCCGCCCGAACTGCGCGGTTCGTCCGACGAAGAAATCCTGAAAATGTCGGAAAAGGTTTTAAGGGAAGTTAGCGGCAAGCGTAAGAAAGGGGAAAGGCGCCCGAGCAAGCGCAGACGTCTAGAATTGAAGGCAGAAAAGCAGCTCCAGGAAGCACAAAATGCCGCTAGGGAAATCTTCGGCAATCCAACTCCTAAGATCAACAGCCTCGATGGCCTTGGCATGACCGGCTTTATGACCAGCGCCAACATTTTCTGCGCCGCAGACAGTAGCGCCAAGTATACAAAATCCGTCGAGGAACCAAAGCCCGTCGTAAGACGAGTCCTTAAAGCCTCCTTCGGGAGCAAGATAGCGGAGAAGCCCAAGACAGTCACCGTCTCCGCCGCAGAATTAGCAAAACAAAGAGCCGAGGAAAGAGCAAAGAAAATCCGCGAAGCCCTCCTGGCAAAAAAGAAAGAGATGTAAATAACGAAAAAATCCTCTCAACAGATGTTGAGAGGATTTTTTCAGAGGCAACGATCAGACTCGAACTGATGAATAAGAGTTTTGCAGACTCGCCCCTTACCAACTTGGGTACGTCGCCAAAAGTGAAACGCAATATAGGTAATAAACCTTTTTCTTTCAAGGGTAACACCCTAAAAAAGTTGGATTTTTTATTTTTGATCCTATGGATTTTCCCTCCCTAAAAGTCAGGATCGCATCAAAAATCGTGGAATTATGGCTCCGCAGCCTGCGGATCAAGCTCCACGCGCCCAGCGATTTCGGTCCTGGGGTGCTAGGGCTTTGGCATCAGGACGTTTTAGCAAGCGTAGCCACTTTTAAAGACAAGAACGTCCATATTCTCATTTCTGAATCCAAGGACGGGGAATTTCTGGCAGCAACCGCCCAGCGGCTAGGCTTTCGAGTAGCCCGCGGGTCTGACACCCACGGTTCAATAAACGTCAGGCACGTTCTGGATTCCCTCAAAAAAGGCGATTTTGCGGGAATGGCGCTTGATGGACCGCGGGGACCCGCCATGGAAGCAAAGCCCGGCTCCATCTGGCTGTCCAAGTCCAGCAACCGCCCCCTCTGGCTGCTTAGCCCCCGCTATGGGCTGCACTTCAGGTTAAAATCCTGGGATAAGATGATCATCCCTCTCCCGCTGACATCAATTGACATGAGAATTAATTATTTTTGCGAAAACAAATAATCCAGCCATTGTAAAGACATTTAAGAATATAAAAGGATAATAGCCGTGATTGCAATGCCTCCTAAATTCGTAGCTTTCGACTTGGAAACCACCGGTCTTAGCTTCCAGAAAGATGAAATTATCGAAATCGGTGCAGTGAAGTTTACCGTCGAAGTGAAGGGCGGTAAGGTCGTGCCCAAGCTGGAAAAGGAATTCGAAACCTTCGTGAAGCCCAACCAGATGATTCCTGCCGAAGCCTCCAACGTGAACCACATTTACGACAAGGACGTGCAGGACGCACCGGCTGTGGGCGACGCCATCAAGAAGTTCACCGCCTTCTGCGGACAGTCTTCCATCCTGATTGCACATAACGCAAACTTCGACGCAACCTTTATGCGCAACGCCTACAAGGCAAATCCCCAGATGGTTCCGGGCAATCCCGTGGTGGACAGCTTGGCCATTACCAAGGCCATCATGCCGGAAGCAGGCTCCCACAAGCTGGGCAACCTGGCAGGTATGTTCCTGAAGAGTGGCGAAATCACCATGAACATCGATTCCGCCAAGATGCATCGCGCCGTTTATGACTGCGAAATGCTGATGGAAGTATTCGTTGCCGTGCTCCGCCGCCGCCTGAAGGAAAAGGACTGGGAAATGATGAACATCATGAAGAGCCTTGAAAAGTACAAAGGCGTCCCTCAATTTTTAACTTCTAAATAGTAGCACAAGCACATATTCAAGAATAAATCGTGTGACAGCTTGTGCTACGCGCGGGAATACAACGCGTTAGTTCAAGAGATTGCAGACATCATATCTGGAAATTTTAAAAGTCTCGGATTACTCCGGGGCTTTTTCATCAAAAAATCTGGACTGGAGATCCGGCGGGGTAAAAGAAAAATCCGTCCTCCGAGGGCGGATTTACGGAACGTCCAAATACAGAAAAGACCACCTAATGGTATTGAGCCATTAGGCGGACTTAGTAGCCTAACTCTGCGAGAGAATTAGATGCCCAGTTCCTTAGCAACAGCCAGGATACCGCGCTTATTGATGGTGCGCAGACCGGCGTTGGAGATGCGCAGGGTAACCCAGCGATCTTCTTCAGCGATGTAGAAACGCTTCGTCTGAAGGTTCGGCAGCTGCTTCATCAACTTCTTGCGGTTAGAGTGGGAAACCATGTTGCCCACGAGACCGGCTTTGCCGGTAACTTCACAAATGCGGCTCATAATAAAACTCCGTTGTTTATAACAGAAGCCAATAGTAGAAAAACTTTGGTCTTCCGTCAAGGTAAAATGTTAATCTTGAAGTGCCTTTGGCAAATTAAACTTGGTATTTTCCACTAATTTTACAAAATTCTCGATTTCGATTCCCTGGAATTTCGTTTTCAGCCATTCCACCACTTCCTGAACCAGGATTTCGGGGGCGCTGGCGCCGCTGGAAATACCCACCGTCTGGTGATTTTCGAACCATTCCGGCTGGAGATCCTTGACGGTATCAATCAAGTAGCTGGGGATGCCCTGTTCCAGACCCAACTCCATCAGGCGGCTGGAATTGGAGGAATTCTTGGCGCCCACCACCAGAAGCATGTCCACCTTGGAGCAGAGATCCAAAACGGCAGACTGGCGATTGCCGGTTGCGTAGCACAGGTCGCCCGCATCAGGACCGATGATTCCCGGGAAGCGATCCTTTAGGGCCTTGATGATTTCGCGGGTTTCGGCAACGGACAGGGTGGTCTGGGTGATGTAAGCCAGTTCCTTGTCAGCGGGAACCTGAAGGGTGGCCACGTCAGCTTCGTTGCGGACCAGAGTGATGGCTCCTTCGGGAAGCTGGCCCAGAGTGCCTTCCACTTCAGCATGACCGGCGTGACCAATCATAATGATATGGCGGCCAGCGTTGTAATGCTTGGTAGCGCTGAAGTGCACGCGCAACACCAGCGGGCAGCTGGCATCCAGCACCTGAAGATGACGTTCTTCCGCTTCCTTGTAGATGCGTTCGGCCACACCGTGAGCAGAGAAAATCACCACGGAACCTTCGGGAACTTCGCAAAGATGATCCACGAAAATCACGCCCTTGTTCTTCAGCGTTTCCACCACGAACTTGTTGTGCACAATCTCATGACGGACGTAAATGGGAGTGCCAAACTTTTCCAGAGCCTTTTCCACCACATGAATGGCGCGGTCCACACCGGCGCAGAAACCACGAGGGGTAGCGAGAATTACTTTCTTCATTTCAGGAGCTCCTCAACAAACTTTTTTAATTGACGGTACGAATTTAAAATTTTTTCGCGCTCTTGGGAGAGCGAAGCGACCCCGCAGGCCCTATCCGCTGGTATTTGAGGCCAGGAGCCGTCCGCGGGAATACGAACGAGGGCGCCCTGCCCCACCAGGTTTTGAACCGCACTTTCAGCGCCACGACAAAACGGCCCCACGAAGGTAGGTACGCCCATTTGCAGCGGTTCCCAGAAGTCGTGAATACCCAAGCTCTTGTGAAAGGATCCGCCTACGAATGCAGATTCACTGCGGGAGAGAATCTGGCGGACTTTTCCAAAGGTATGGACCAGAGAGATGTGGCCGGGGGCCGTGGCAGGCCATTGGATCACAGGAACATTCTGGCGACGAAAAGCGGATTCAAACTGCGGGATTTCTTCCAGACGGCGCGGGGCAAGAACCACAGTCTTATTCAGGGCAATCAGCTGCCTCATGATTTTTTCCAGGAAGGGAAGTTCCTCAACGTGAAGCGATATAAAACTTGTTACGTCGGGATTGACGCTAGCCGCGGGTTGGCCGCTTATCTCAGATTGGCCGCAGGTGGTTTCCGCCCCGCGGGCCCACTTCAGCAATTTCCAGTTCCCACCCTCGTGGATAGAACCGCGGAAACTTCGGGCAGCAAACCTCTGGAAGCGGGTCAGATCCGCGGAGGTCTGCATAGCCGCAAATCCAAGTCCAGAAAAATCCATACCGGGAATAGCCTTCTGGAAGCGTCCCGACACCAGCGCTACCGCAGGCTTTTTCGCGAAGCGTTTCACACCCGAAAGATATCCCGGCCATAATTCGTTTTCCCCCAGGATAAGACCCACAGGCTGAACGCGGTGCAGGAACTTCTTCATCGTCCAGGGAACATCTGCGGGAGCTAACGCCACCTCAAGTTTGCCGCAGTTCTGTCCCGCGACGCCCTGAGTCAAGGAACTTTGAAGATGTAGAACTACTTCAGGCTTTTGTGTGGTGATTAAAACCTTCGGCAGGTTGGGAACATCCTTCTGCAGTGCCTCCGCAAGATTCAAAAGCATCTTGCATTCGCCCATGCTGGCGCCGTGCATCCAGAGGAACGGTCCCTCGGGAAACGGACCGTGGAGACGAGTCCCTATACGGAAGCGCCTATCCAGAGGAGGAATGCGACTAGCAATTTCCGCCACCTGTCCCAACGCAATTCGGCCTAGATGGATAACGCCCTTGCCCATGATTTAGCAACCTAGAAGTTCCAGGATATTGAAATCCAAAACAGTCTTACGCAGGATAATTAACGTAATAGCAAACGCAAGCCAGAACCAGGTGGAAATGTCCGCACGAGCAGCCGCCCAAAAACTGCGAGGAGGCCGCGCACCGGCAGACTCAGGAGGCAAGGGCGCTACAGGTTCGCCACAAATCTTTTCAGGAGGCAAGGTTGCCGCCTTTTTCTTCCGTTTCCCACTTCCGGAGAATGCAGGCGTCACTGCAGCCCACTGGCGCCATTCATCGCCAAAACGTTTTTCCAGATAGCGGTCTTCCATCTTAGAAAGCAGTTTTTCAAAATAATAAAGTACAACTATAAAGAGAATGGCCCACCAAGATTTCCCTAGGTGGAGAACGATAAGCATCATTCCAATTCCCCAGTTAGACAGATAAAGGGGATGGCGTATTCTAGAATAAATTCCTTCCGTCACCAGGCGATCCGCATCGTGCGTAAAGCCGCGGGTATGTTCCCCGATAACGCGACGGGCCTGGACGCGTATCGCGGCAAAAATCAGGAGACCGAGAGCAAGCATCGGCAAACAATACAGCCAACCGCGGGACATGGGAACACCAGGCAGCAACAACATGAGGATTGCCAACGCCCCAAGAATCCAACCGCGATAAGTGTAGAGCTTATTCATCACGCCTCCTGAGCATTTTCGCTGGTAGTTGCTGCGAGTTCTTCGCTGGTAGTTGCGTCGCCGAAATTTACCACACTGAATCGCGCTTCCATTTCGGGAGAAAGAACATCGTGACTGACAAACACCACCCACTTTCCCAGAGCGGCGGCGCAATCCAGAAATTCCGCCAGCAGCGGCTCGCGATCCACCAATGCGATGGATGCAAAAGGTTCATCCAGCAGGATGGTCTTACTGCGGGAAGCGAGAGACCAGAGGAGAGCTACCTTGGAACGTTCTCCGCCGGAGAGGCCAGTCTTGTGGAGAAGCGGCGCGACGTTTGCAAATTGCAGGAAGCGGGAAATCGCGGAATCGCCTGTCGGGATGGTTGCGGGATTGTTCTGCGCCGCACCCGCTGCTCTCAAAAGCTGTAGCAGCAACCTGCGGGGCGGCAGTTCCAGATCCTGCGCCAAGAAGAAAACGTTACGTTCACTTCCAGACAGGGACGCACTGCGCCAGCCGTCATCCCACTGTTCAAGACCTGCCAGAAGACGCAAGAAGGTAGACTTCCCTACCCCATTTTTCCCGCGGACAAGAACGGGCTTTTCCTGAGACCAGTTGATGGAAAAACCAGAGAAAACCGGACGTTCCGAGCCCTCGTACTTGAAAGACTTTTTATCCACCTGAACGTCTTTTAAACTCGGGCTTACACCACCTGCGGATTCATATTCCGCAGATTGTCTAGGCAAGTTTTCAAAGGCATTCAAAACATTCAGCGCACTCACGAGGGAACGGTATTGTGGCATCACGCGGGCACATTCCTTCACGGGTTTGTAACTCAGGAGAACTGCGGAGCAGAAGAGGACTAGGGAGGTACCGTCCATCCAGCCGCGTTGAATCAAGAGGGCGCAAAAGCCCAGCACCAGGACCATGGCCAGGACGGAAACCGCTTCCGTAATTTGGGAGAGGCCTTGTTTGCGGATGGATGTTTCCGCACCGCGTTCACGGAGGTTCCGGTTGCTTTTCAAGAGGCCGTCGGAAAGGGCGATTCGCTCGTTGGCGGAACTCCACTGTCGGAAAAGGCGGCGGGCCTGCGTCAGGTCTCCGCGGAAATTGGAACGGTCCCACAGGAGGGATTCTTCGGCAGGTCCCATCTTGTGGAGTTTCCGCTGAAGGACGCTAACTAACGGGACGATGACGGCGAACAGGAACGCGGTCAGCTGCCAGGAGATATAGCAAAGCACCGGCAGGAATACCACCAGCTGGAGGATCGCCTGCACCGCCTGGAAAAGAACCCCACCGTTATTCTGAAACACTTGGGTGGATTCGTAGGTGGCCTCCACTTTCTTGTCGCCGTCCTCCGTATGGAAGACTCGGGGAGACAAGTTCCGCAGTCCATGCAGGAACCAGGCCATCACGCGACTGCTGGTATGGTACAGCCATCGCTCGGAAGTTCGCACCTTCAGGTAAAGGAACACCAGGCGGATCACCGTCAGGGTGACCATGAGCGAAATCCAGAGGGGCAACGTCACAGGACCTTCCCCGCCGAGGATGTCCATAAAGGATTTTATTCCATAGAGAATGGCCGCATCCGCCCCGCTGGCCACCAAAGCCAGAGGGAAAAAGCGGAGAATTCCGCCTAAAAAGGATTTTTTCAGCCATTTTCGTAGGAACATCGGGGCAAATGTAATTTTTTTTGTTTCGCCCCCCTTTACAGAATTACAAACCTTACCTATATTTGGCCTACCTAAACGCCTCCATCGTCTAGTGGCCCAGGACTCGGGATTTTCATTCCCGCAACAGCGGTTCGAAACCGCTTGGAGGTATTAAGTAACTTAGAGTTGATCGCTTGCAGTTCCGTCTGGGCGATGAAACGAGATCAAAGCTAGGTTTAGAACATACGCCTCCATCGTCTAGTGGCCCAGGACTCGGGATTTTCATTCCCGCAACAGCGGTTCGAAACCGCTTGGAGGTATACAAGAAGAGCTCGCTGAAAAGCGGGCTCTTTTTGTATCAACCGCACAAAAGCGTAGAAAAAGGATCCATCTTTCGATGGATCCTTTTCAACTTCGCGAAATTAGGAAGTCGCGACACTCACCTTGCTAATAGTGGCGCTCTTCGAGCGCATTAGCTGCGGTTCGGTCATGCCAGAATGCAAGCATTCTGTCGCGACGCTCACCTTGCTAATAATTCTCAGCGTTCACTTCGAAGTAGGACTGGGGGTGGGCGCAGGTGGGGCAGACTTCGGGAGCCTTGGTGCCCACAACGATGTGACCGCAGTTACGGCATTCCCAAACCTTCACTTCGCTCTTTTCAAAGACTGCGGCAGTTTCCACATTCTTCAACAAGGCGCGATAGCGTTCTTCGTGATGCTTTTCGATGGCGGCCACCAGGCGGAACTTCTTGGCGAGAGCGGCAAAGCCTTCTGCTTCGGCGGTCTTTGCGAATTCTTCGTACATGTCGGTCCATTCGTAGTTTTCGCCATCGGCGGCGGCCTTCAGGTTTTCTGCGGTATCGCCAATACCGTTCAGTTCCTTGAACCACATCTTGGCATGTTCCTTTTCGTTTTCTGCAGTCTTCAGGAACAATGCTGCGATCTGTTCGAAGCCGTCCTTCTTGGCGCGGCTTGCAAAATAGGTGTACTTGTTGCGGGCCTGGGATTCGCCTGCGAATGCGGCTTCCAGGTTCTTTTCAGTTTGGGTACCGGCATACTTGTTTGCCATGGTGTCTCCTTGCCTTTTCCTGCGTCTGGTGTAGCGATATTGCCGTTTGCAAATCGTAGAACGCTTATACGGAACAGGACTTTTTTGGGAATAAATATATTCAAAATCACATGGATATGCCAAGAGAAAATGCGAGTCTATTTGCGTTCCAAACCCAATCGTAACTGTACTTGAGTTCAAAGTTCGCGCTGTATTTCTCCGAACCGGAATACAACATATAGATTCCCGCACCAACCTCCCTGAAACCATAGGAATAAGGTTCCTTAACGTCATCAAAGCCAGCGGTGTAGAACCCCCAAGACTGGGAAACAAACTGCATGAGACCTAATTGCATTTTCTGTACAGGAGAAATCTGCTCCATGACACTTACGCCCGCCCCCATGGATTTAAATCCAGCAAGGATACGCCAATCCGTCCATCCCATCACCCCAAAATGGTCCGAGGCAAAACCCATGGTCACATAGGGGTTCATCCACTGGAAACCCGCCCCAATTTCGAAATGTCTAATAAAATAATGCAGAGCGAAATTCAAATCCACAGTCCACTCTTCGGCGACCACATCGTCCCAATCCCAGTGATCGTAGCCTGCCTCCGCCATCGTTGTAGAGTCAGGCTTGAAGGCGTGGTATTTTGACGCAAAGAAACTCACCCTCGGTCCGGAGGTGCCGTTTCTAGTTTGATAAGCCCCCATGAAAGCACTTGCGGAAGGAGGGCGCATGGTACACCCCGCCAGCAATAAAAAAGCAAGAATCAATAAGAACTTCATAACCCCGAACCTCATAGCCAAAATGTAATAACAAAGTTCGCAATGAGGAGAAAAAATTACGGGGAGCGAGGGTTCTCATCCCCATTTCATCATTATGAAACAAATAGGGCGCCTTTACGGCGCCCTATTTGTTTCAAAGGAGGGTGAGGGATTCGAACCCTCGGTCCTGTTACAGACTCCGGATTTCGAGACCGGCCCAATCGACCACTCTGGCAACCCTCCGAGTTTTCCGCAATTTAGTATAATATTTTGGGATTGTCTATCTCTTATACGCTTTCCCGCCGCGTTGCGCCGGGGAGGGTGAGGGATTGTGCAAAAAGTTTCACTTCGTTTCAACTTTTTCCCTACGGGTTCGCCGCTTCGCGACGAAGCATTGATTTCGCTGTGTTCGCTTCGCTCTCGCGAAATCAATGAACCCTCGGTCCTGTTACAGACGACCGATTGCGAGACCGGCCCAATCGACCACTCTGGCAACCCTCCGAGTTTTCCGCAATTTAGTATAATATTTTGGGATTGTCTATCTAAGACATTTATAACCTTTGATTTCAATTCTAAAATTTCTAAATTGCGGCGCAACATTGAGTTAGGCGACCTAACGAACTTCAGGTTTTTCAAGCGCGAGTGCGCTTCGGGGCTTATTAATTCGCTTTTTGCGACAAGATGACGCGGCATGGGCCGCAGATGAAGTTTACGGTCCCCGAAGGTGATATATGAAGAATCCTGAAAATCAGGGTGCGGAAGAACGCATCCCCGAAGAAACTATTGACCCCAAATCCGCAATTGCACGGGAAGCAGACGCCTTTTTGGCTGCTTTCGCCAATGGTGGCGATGAGGACGAAGCTGACGAAGCCGCTTTCCTGGCATTGAATCCCGATGGAATCGTCATTGACGATGATTGCAATGTGGTAAAGACCGGCAAGGATGCAAAGGCAACCGTAGGCGAAGCCATTGAATTTGTGGATGGCGAGGAAGAATCCAACGACTCTGAAAATAGCCAGATTCCCGGTCGAGCCGAGAATGACGAAAACGACGCCGGGAATGACAAGGTCGACGTTCAGGATGACGCCAGCGAAGAAGAAGAGGAAGAAGAACTGAGCGACGCCGAAGGCGATGAAGCCCTGGTGACTTTCGAAGACCTTGATTTGGCAGAACCCGTTCTGGATGCCATCAAGGCCATGAATTACATTACGCCCTCCCCCATTCAGGTGAAGGCTATCCCCGTTCTGCTTCAGGGCAACAACCTGCTGGGTACAGCACAGACCGGTACCGGCAAGACTGCAGCATTCTCCCTGCCGCTTTTGTCCCGCTTGAACTTCAACGGTCACGAAACCTCCATGCTGGTTCTGACCCCCACCCGCGAATTGGCAATTCAGGTGGCCGAAGCCATCCAGCAGTATTCCGTGAATATGCCGAAGGTTCACGTGGTTCCCGTCTATGGTGGTCAGGATATTGCCATCCAGATGCGCGCCCTGAAACGTCAGGCTAATATTATTGTGGCAACTCCGGGTCGTCTAATTGACCACATTAAGCGCGGCTCCATCGTCCTAAGCGGCGTGAAGGCAATCGTCCTGGACGAAGCAGATGAAATGCTGGACATGGGTTTCGAAGAAGATGTGGAAACCATCCTGAAGGAAATTCCTTCTGATGCACAGCGCGCACTCTTCAGCGCCACTATGCCCAAGAAGGTGAAGGCCATCATCGACAAGTATCTGGGCGAATACGACGAAGCTTGCATCGAAAGCAAGACCACCACGGTGGAAAACATCCGTCAGCGCTATTTGATGGTGAAGAACGAGCATAAGATCGAAGCCCTGGCCCGCGTGCTGGAAGGTGAAGATTTTGACGGCGTCCTGATTTTCGTACGCACCAAGCAGAACACCACCGAGGTAGCTGAAAAGCTGGAAAGTCGCGGCTTTACCGTGGCACCTCTGAACGGTGACCTGGCACAGTCCATGCGTGAGCGCACCATTAACCGTCTCAAGATGGGTAAGCTTGATATTGTGGTAGCAACTGACGTGGCTGCCCGTGGTATCGACGTGGATCGTATCTCCCTGGTGGTGAACTACGACATTCCTTTCGACACAGAATCCTACGTCCATCGTATTGGCCGTACAGGTCGTGCAGGCCGCAGCGGTAACGCCATCCTGTTCATCACGCCCCGCGAAAAGCGCATGCTGAAGATTATCGAACGCGCTACCCGCCAGCCTATTGAAGTGATGGAAATGCCCACCGGCGAAATCATTAGCCAGAAACGCGTGGCAGCCTTCAAGCAGAAGGTGAAGAGCGTTGCAAGCTATGGTCAGCTGGACAAGTTCAAGGATCTGGTAAAGTCCCTGATGGAAGAAGGCTGCAACATGACGGACGGTGTGGTCAACGAAGACGGCACAGTGAACCCGCTGACTGCAGAAGATATTGCAGCAGCGGTCATCAAGATGTACCAGAAGAAGCAGCCCCTGTTCCCGGAACTTGCTCCTCTTGAAGCGCCCCGCGAAGCACGCCGCGCCAAGGAACGTGACGAACGTTCCGGCAAGGAAAAGGGCGGTCGCGACTTCATCGGCGCTGGTACCGCAGGCTTTGACGTAGAAGACCGAAAGCGTCTGAACAAGGAACGCAAGGAAGGTATGAACGGTGTGGAAGAAGGTTTCCTCCGTTACTATCTGGGCGTTGGTCGTTTCGACCACGTTTCTCCCAAGGATATCGTGGGCGCCATCGCCGGCGAAGGCAATATCAGCAGCAGCAACATCGGTCGTATCAAGCTGTTTGACAAGTTTAGTACGGTTGAACTTCCGGAAGCTTTGCCTCAGGATGTGCTGGATATTCTCTCCGGCATTACCATCCGCGGTAACGACGCACGCTTCCGCCTGATGACCGACGAACCTCCCACAGGTCCCGCTCCTGGCACTCGTCCCCGCGAAAGCCGTAGCTTCCATCGTGAAGGTCGCGGTAATCGTGAAGAACGTCGCGGCGGATTCCGCAAGGAACGAGGCTTCGGCGATCGTGACCGCGGTTTTGGCGGTCGTGAAGATCGCGGTGGCCGCGGTGAACGTGGTAGTTTCGGAGGCGAACGTGGCAATCGTGAAGAACGCCGTCGCGAAAAGTTCGGAGACAAGCCTTTCCGTAAGGATCACGACGAACGTGACTTTGGTGACAAGCCCTTCCGCAAGACCCGTCGTTTCGGTCGTCATTAATTGCGTCAACGACGCCACTTCAAAAGAGTTCGCTTCCAAGCGAACTCTTTTTTCTTATACTTTCGCCATGACTACGACCATCGTTACATTACTTGCGGTAATCGCCTTTCTGGCTTTCGTCTTTTTCAAGACGAAGGCTGACAGAAAGCCTTCCGGCAAGTTTCATAACGATGGTCGCCGCAAGTCATTTAAAGATTTCCAGAAGGAACAACTGGAAAATGATCCTGACGGATTATACGGCGAGGCGGCAGCGGCTCGCATGATGGCTAAAATCTGCGATGAAGACGGTCGCATGTACGGCGTGATGAAAAATCTGTACCTTCCCAGCCATGGCGGCACCACCGAGGTGGACGCACTGGTCCTGCACCAGTCCGGCATTTATGTTCTTGAAAGCAAAAATATCTCCGGCGAAATTACCGGCGGGTTGGAAGATGAACGTTGGAACCAGCGGCTTAATGCCAGGACGGAACACACCTTCCACAACCCCATTCAACAAAATGCGGGACACATTCGGGCCCTGAAACATTTCCTGAAGGACAACTACTCACGAACCGAATTGAACGTAGACGAGCTCCCGATTTTTTCCATCATCGTCTTCAGCGATCGTTGCGTTTTCAGGAGGATTCCCGCCCGAGGTGAAGACTGGATAATTCTGCATCTGTTCCAGATGAAAGAAAAAATCACAGGCGTATTGAATTCCCGACGGGTCCTTTTCAATAAATCCCAATTGGAAGATTTATACGCCAAGTTAAAACCCTGCACGCAAACAAGCGCAAGGGTGAAAGAAGAACACCGGGACTACATTAAGTCCGCTCACCTCCATTAAAAATCATTCCGGGAAAGTGGAGAGATCCACCTCCCCCGCCAGGATATCCCTGGCCAAGCTCGCAATGGCATAGTAGGAATTATCCGCATAACTCAGTGGATCCAGCGTCACTTTTTTCGCAATCATTTTTCCCAATTCCAAACCAGACATCAGGCGAGTTTCAGAACCAGAAGACTTGCAAAATTTTTTCATCAATCGCAAAGCCGCTTTCAAGCCATTCGCTTGACGTTCCAGATAATCAATTTCCGAACGCAGGTCCTCAAGAGTTACATCCTTTGACGGTCTGGAAAGAACTCCATTGAAAATATTGGTACGGGGACAATCCATAAATTCACATTTTTCCACGGAAACATCCCCAGGGGTCAGAAGGTTGGACAACGCCAGCAATTTGTCTTCCAAGCTACACTGTGGATTATCCCCAATATTGCTAGCTATCTGAATAAATCGTTCCTTCCAATCTCGCGGTTTCAAAAAGACCTTGGCAGAATACCCATCAGCAAATCCATCGAAATCATCCCTATGATTGAGCAAGTCCCATAGAAACTGCTTTCTATCCAGCTCGCGAATGTTGGTTGGATACAAGTAGGGATCCCGACAGAAAACCTTATTCGGTCCATAGCACATCTGAACCGAGGTATCAAAGAAGCAATCAAAGGAGTATCCATCCGGATTCCTCGGAGAGCGCACCTGACGCTTATTCTTGATCGCAAGACTGTTGTCGTCAAGTGTAAACTGAGTCCCAGGCAGGAAGCCTTTCATCCAGGTATTGATTACGAACCTCACTGCTTCTACCACACTTTTTTCGTCATCCGGAAGAAAGGACCTAGTGGTGAAAATATGCATGTAATTATCCTGGACAGTGAGCTTTTCTCCAGAAAGAAACTGTAGCAACTCCGTACAATCCTTAGGCTGGATGTTTCCTTGAATCAATCGTTGCACAAGAGTACAATACTGAATTGAATCGTTTAAGGCAGAATCCGTTTTACAAGCAGCGGGAATTTCACAGGATCCCATGCACAATTGGGAGGATGACAAACTAGACGCTGTTAACGTCAATGAAAAATCCAGTCTTAGAAAATCATACGGGTCAGCCATCCTATCTCCTTTGTTACCTACATTGGGGATATCGGTGTTTCGCCCCATTTTGTCAAAACAAACAGCTGCGTTTTCGCGACTTTTTTATATTAAAGAACGTAAAAAAGGTATGATATGGAAACCTATATTTTTCAACATGTTGAATTCGAAGGTCCGGGAATTCTCTACCCGCTACTGAAGGCCCGCGGTCATAACATCCACATTGTAAAGCTTTTCGCGGGTGACCCTATTCCCCACGAAGACGACATTGATTTTGCCATTATGCTGGGCGGCCCCATGAGTGTGCTGGACGAGGCAAACTATCCCTACTTCGTTCGCGAAAAGGAACTGTGCAAGGACATGGTTCAGCTAGGCAAGCCCCTCCTGGGAATTTGTCTGGGCGCACAGATGATCGCAAGCGCCTTCCGCGCCGCCATCCTCCCCTCCCCCGAAAAGGAAGTGGGCTGGTTCCCCGTCAAATGGAGCGACTGTTGCTGCAATCACGGGACCGGCGTAGAAACCATTAACGCACTCCATTGGCATGGACAGATGTTCAAGATTCCCAAGGAAGCCACCAAGCTGGCCGAAAGCGAAGGCTGCGAAAATCAGGCATTCAAACTGGGCAGCGCCATCGCCCTGCAGTTCCATTTGGAAGCCAATCAGGAATCTGTGGAAAGCCTTTTGAAGAACGCCAAGGAAGATTATAACGGCGTTTCAGGCAAGTTCATTCAGAATGAAAAGGAAATACGAGACTTTACCGCACAGTACATGCAGGACGCCAATGAGTTCATGAAGAAAATCATTGACGGCATGTTGAAAAAGCATTAGTGGGATCAGGAGCATTTCATGAAGGTCATTAGCAAGCAGCACAACAGCAAGATGTGCATGATGTGCGGTCTGGATAACGAATACGGCGTCCGCGCGCCTTTCTACAACATGGAAGACGGCAGCGTCATGAGTCTTTTCCAGTATCGTGAACAACACCAGAGCTATCCCGGCCGCGTTCACGGCGGACTCATTACCGCCATGCTGGACGAAATGGGTTTACGAGCCGTGTGGGCCAAGGAAGGCGGAAACGAAAACATCTGGGGCGTCACCATGTCCCTGGAAACCAAGTTCCGAAAGCCCGTACCCTACGGAGTGCAGCTCATTGGTCGCGGCGAAATCATCAAAATCACCTCCCGCTTTTTCGTTACCCACGCAAGCTTGATGGATATGGACGGAACCGTTCTCGCCGATGGGGACATCAACTACATCCATCTGGATCCCAAGGCGATTTCAGAAGGCGTGGTCATTCACGAGGAAATGCCCTACCTCATAGAAGACGGCGTGACGGAAATCGGGTAACAGTTATGAGACTTCGGGTTTGAGGCTCAGGTGACGCTTTTCTATATTTTCGCCACGTTGGATTGGACCATACAGAATTAGTCAGACCAACCCTAAGGAGTTTTTATGTCTTTCGTTCAGGAATTGAAGAACAAGATCTTAAATGAAGATTACGTCACCACTCGTGAAGACGCAATCAAATTGCTAGATGCAGATCTGGACGAACTGACCGCAGCCGCCAACGAAATTCGCGAAAAACTTCACGGAAACGATTTTGATTTCTGCTCTATCGTCAACGCACGAAGTGGCCGCTGCTCCGAAAACTGCAAGTACTGCGCACAGTCCAGCTTCTACCACACAGGCGCTCCGGAATACAAGCTTCTCAGCGCCGACGAAATCGTAGCCGACGCAAAAAAGAAGGAAGCCGCAGGTATCCCCCGCTATTCCATCGTTACCTCCGGCCGCACCCTCACTAATAGCGACGTGGAGCAGATTTCCGCAACCATCAAGCGACTGAAGGCAGAAACCAAGCTTTCCGTCTGTCTCAGCAGCGGCCTTCTAAACCGCGAACAGTTTGATAAGCTGAAGGCTGCAGGCCTTACCCGCTTCCACAACAATCTGGAAACTTACCGCAGTCACTTCCCCGACGTTTGCACCACCCACACTTACGACGACAAGATCGGGGTACTGCAAAACGCATTGGCCGCAGGTCTTGAAATCTGCAGTGGTGGCATCATGGGTCTTGGCGAAACCATGGAAGACCGCATTGACATGTGCATCGACATTCGCGATCTGGGCGTAAAGTCCACGCCCATCAACGTTTTGAACGCCATCCCGGGCACACCCTTCGAAAACCTTCCCAAGGTGACCAACGACGAGTTCTGCAGAATCGTCGCCATCTATCGCTTTATCAATCCCAAGGCTTACCTCCGCTTAGCAGGAGGTCGCGGCGTTCTGGGTGACTACGGCGAAAAGGCCTTCAAGAGCGGCGCCAACGCCACCATCACCGATGACATGCTCACCACCGCCGGCGTAAACAACAAGACCGACTTTGAATTAGTCCGCAAGCTGGGTTTTGAACCCCACGGTTTCATCGGCTAATTATTACATTTCTTTCAATGGCGAATCTTTGGAAGAAATCAGGACTGGCAGCACTTGCGCTGTTCCTAAGCATTGTAATGCTTACGTCCTGTTCCTTCCCCACTCGTACAGGTTATAGCCGCAAGCTGGGCGCCTACAAGCCCGTTCCCACCGTACAAAAACAGGAACCCACCCAGGCAAGCGCGTCTGCCACAACACCAGCAGCACAAGCCAGCGACTCTACGAAAGTAGCCAAGGCCGCAAATCCCGCCACACAGCCTGCCCCCAAGAAATCTACGGCACCCGCCAAGCAACAAACGAAAGCTAGCGGTGGCAAGAAGTACTCCACCCTCAAGGAATACACGGACAGCTGGAAAGGCACTAAGTACGTCTACGGCGGATCCAGCCGCAAGGGCACGGATTGCTCCGGCTACATCATGAACGTGTTCCGAGACTTCTACGGAGTCTCCCTGGACCACAAGGCCGCCGCCATTTACAAGGACACCCGATTTACCCAGGTGAGCCGCAGTTCCCTAAAGGAAGGGGACCTTGTTTTCTTCGGCGACTTCTGGGGCATCAGCCACATTGGCGTCTACCTGAGCGACGGAAACTTCTCCCATGCCAGCACCAGCAAGGGCGTCATGATTTCCAATCTTGAAGAAAAGTATTTCGATTCCCGCTATAAGGGAGCCCGCCGATTGATCCGCTAGTATTTCAAAAATTGTATTTTTGAAGACGAAAAAAAACTTTCTGAAATTTTAAACCTTTTGGGATTTATGAAGAAAATTGCATTCCAAGGCCGTAAGGGCGCATACAGTGATTGCGCAGCCCACTACCTGTTTGGCGAAGACATCGAAACTTTGCCTATGGACACCTTCGAGGAAATTTACCAGGCAATTGAAAATGGTGAAGCCGACGGCGGTGCAATTCCCATCGAAAATTCCACTGCAGGTTCCATCGAGGCTAACTACGACTTGCTTTACAAGTGGCGCCACCGCATTGTAGGCGAAGTGATGCTCCGTATCGAGCACACCCTCTGCGTCATGCCCGGCGTGAAGGTTGAAGATCTGAAGCGAGTCTACAGCCACCCCCAGGCTCTGGCACAATGTTCCAAGTTCTTCGCAGAAAATCCCCAGATCAAGGCAGTCCCCGCATTTGATACCGCAGGCTCCGCAGAGGAACTTGCTGCTCGCGGGAACCGTGACGAAGGCGCCATCGCCAGCGCATACGCCGCAAAGATTTACAATCTGGATATTCTGAAGGCAGGTCTGGAAAATCTCCGCGGTACAAACTTCACCCGCTTCTACGCCATCCAGAAAACTCCCGCAGACTTCGCCGAAACGGAAGGCGCCAAGACAACGCTCCTGCTGGAGCTGGCCCATTCTGATTCCGTAGGCGCACTCTATAACGTTCTGGGCTGTTTCGCCAAGCGTGGCATCAACTTGACCCGCTGCGAAAGCCGTCCCCATCCGGACAAGCCTTGGGAATACATCTTCCACATCTCCTTCGAAGCAAACGTCAGCGACCCGAGAGCAAAGGAAGCTCTGGCCGAACTGAAGAACTACACCAGCTTTGTCTACATTCTGGGAACCTTCAAGAAGGGCGTCGTGGAAACGTTGAAATATTAATGAAAATGAAAAATGAAATATGAAGGATGAAGGATGAAAAAGCTTTACGTAGTGAATCTTCTTCTCGCGGTTGTTGCAATCGTAATGCTAGCCAGTTCCATCCTCATAGAAGTTCTTCATGGTGCCGATTGGCTGGGCATGGCAAATCATTTTTGGGTTGCTCTCCACGCAATATTCGGCATCCTCATGGCAATTCTGGTCTTTGCCCATCTGCGTTTGAACTGGGCCAGAGTTTCTGCATGGCTTACCCGATTCAAGAAAAGTTCCAACAAAGTGACCAAGGCTTTGGTTATTCTAAGCATTGTCGCCTTTATCAGTGGCTTCGCCGCTATCTTTACATTTTTCACCAGCGGCCACGGCCCTGTAGGCGGAATCCACGGGAAACTAGCGCTAGTATTTTTAATCATCGGTATCGGGCACTTTATCAAGCGCATCAAATGGTATTTTAAGAAATAGAGGTTTAAATGACTTACGAACGTACTGACAGAAAATTTGACGAATACAGAAACCTGAAGATGACCACGGGCTTTATCAGTTCCGCTGATGGTTCCGTCCTTATCGAGATGGGCCGCACCCGCGTCATCTGCAACGCAACGCTCCTCCCGAAAGTTCCGGACTGGCTGGCTGGCCGCGGTACTGGCTGGATTACCGCAGAATATTCCCTGCTCCCCCAGAGCACCGGCAAGCGTGTGGAACGCGAACGTAAAGGCGCCAGCGGTCGCACTCAGGAAATCCAGCGTCTGGTGGGCCGCTCCCTCCGTGGCGCCGCCAATCTCGCCGCCCTGGGCGAGAACGCAATCGTCATCGATTGCGACGTCATCGAAGCTGACGGCGGCACTAGAACCGCAAGCATCATCGGCGGTTTCGTCGCTCTCGCAATCGCCCTCAAGAAGATTAAGGCTCGTCTCGGTCTCACCGAACAAATCCTCCAGCACGGCATTACCGCAATCTCCGTTGGCGTCGTGGACGGCAAGCCCCTCTGTGACCTCTGCTATGTGGAAGATTCCGCAGCCGACGTAGACATGAACGTCGTCATGCAGGACGCCCAGAACTTCATCGAAGTCCAGGGCACCGGCGAACACGCAAGCTTTGACCGCAAGATGCTGAACACCCTTCTCGATCTCGGCGAAAACGCCTGCAAGGACATCTACAAGAAACAGATGGAACTCATCGGCGGCGAGTTACCTTAAGAGACTCCGCATTTTGCATTCGTCTGGATAAGAACCTACGACGCAAAATGCTCCGCGCTACTACGGCTCGTTAATACGAGCCGCATCCGCTTGGCGGGAGACTCCGTATTTATCAGGATGCAAAAAAGGTCACGACTCAACGTCGTGACCTCTTTTTTCACAGAACAAATTTTTATTCGCCACACTGGTCGTAAGAACCTACGGCGTCAATGAAGAATTCGCCTTCCTCAGGGAACATGATTCTCAACTGGGAAATCACACCAAGAGCGGACTCAATGCCACTATCAGATTCGCCTTTATATCTAAAGACATCCCATCCAATTTTCGCCCAAACCATTTCAGAGGATGACATCAGTGTCACATACCAGTAATCACTGGGATAAGTCACATCACCGGTAATCGCCACCTCTATAGACATCGTAGACTTGTAGCGAATGCACAAGCCGCCCCAGGAGCTAATGTCCGCCAGCAAGTTTTCGCCAGCAACGTTAAAGCCAATGTATGGATTTGTGCCTGAACGACCTTCTTCAGCTTTGATGGTTCCCTTGAAGCCCTTGGAATTTGTCAGGAAGACTCATGATGTTTAAGCTGCCCAGGGAAACGGTCCAGTATCCAGAAGGACCACCCAACTGATTTCCAAGATCGACAACACTCATTTCTTCGGAACTGCTGGAGATTTTTTCGGAACTACTGGAGGATTCTACGGAACTACTGGACAGCGATTCTTCAGAAGACGAACTAGAAAAGTCAGAATTGTCCTCGTATTTTCCCACACGATTAATACTGAAATTACCCGTTTCACCAGATTCACCAGCAAACATCAAACGCACTGCGCGAACCGTCATTGCAGCAACTTCGCCCATCAAATCGGAATGTTTGGTTCTGAATGAAGACCAACGATGGCAATGAGTTTCCACACCGCTGATGGTCTTGTGCATGCTGACAGAGGGATAATCTTCGTCAACAGCATCATTGACAAAGTCTCCCATATCCAACTGAACTTCCACTTCAAAGTCAGACTGGTAAGCAATGCACAAACCTTCACTCAAATCCAAAAGATTTGCAGGTTTGCCTTCTTCAGAGACATCAAATTCAAGGCCTGCACGAGCAAGGCCATCGGCAGACGGCTTACCGAGGGTAACGCGACCTGCAAGAGCCTTCTGATTCTGCTTATCCAGTTCGATGGCGTTACCTTCAATCACAGCCCATTTGTCGAGGTCGCCATCCAACATAGCAACTGCATTAATTGCATTGGTTTCTTCTGTGGTACCAGCAGTATCAGTGGTACAGCCGATGAACAGCAAGGGCAAAGCAAATATTGTAGCTAAAAACTTTCTCATAGGTCCTCGACAATTTCCCCAAAATAGCTAGTGATCCCCTTCGGGGACCTCCTTAGAAAGCGGGAACATCTGCAAGTTCAAACGATAGACCTGATTAGGCTTCTTGCTCATATTTGCAATAGCCACAATCTTTCGTCTGCAGGCTTCCAGTTCACGCACAATCTGTTCGTAGGCATCACGGTCAACACCCATGGTAACACCCGTGATGTTACGATCCTTCGGATCAAATTCATCAATAGACTTCTGGGCAAAGCCCGCCATTTCACGATGCATGGAACGCACGGCCAACGGCATTACCTCAGATTGTCCAATCAAGGCTTTGTCCGTCTGAACATACACGTTCTCGGATTGCTGTTGGAGGATACCCACCCGGACCATAAAGTTCAAGGAACTACGGACTTCATCAGCAGTAACAGGCTGCCAGCACATTGCAGCAACAGCCTCGGGAGTAGCACCCGGCATCATGGCCACCAGTTCACGCAATACAGGATTTTTCCAAGATTCAAAATAAGAGAAAGCATCGCCATCCACTACACGGATCTTATTTGCCTCGGCGATGTTCCGCATGCTTGCGAAGGCACTCTTCTTCGTCTCGTCGTCCTTCGCCTGGTTGAACCGCACCAAGTAGCGGAAATAAACCAGTTCAAAGCCACCCAGACTCATGGCGGCGGCAACCTTTTCCACCCCCAGCTCACTTAGGCTACTCTTGTTTTCGCAAACCAACTTCAAGTAGGTCGGCGATGTGAATCCTGCCAAACGGGCATACTCACGCCACGTAAACGAACTGGTTCGCTTACGTTCATCATAGAAATCCTGCATATAGCAGCGATAGTCTTGATACTCCGTGATTGGCTTCATAAAAATTTCTTCCCCAAATTTAGCCAAAAAAGACGGAAGCGACCTTTCTCCTAACCCCTGGTTCCTAACCCTTTCGGTCACTTCCGTCTTTATGTTACATAATATACCTCTTTTTGTATCATACGTCAATAGTTTTATGATACAAAATTAAAAAAAAATTTTGGGACTGCAGGCTTCACCCACGGTCCCTATAGTTAAAACTTTAGATTTTCGCTCAAATTCGCCATTTTTAGATTTTCCAGTCGCAGAAGTTCTTCAGCATGGCAAGTCCAACGTCGCCACTCTTTTCCTGATGGAACTGGGAAGCGATCAGGTTGTCCTTACCGATCAGACCCTGGAAAGTCTGGGTGCCGTAGGTAGTTTCTGCGAAGCTGTATTCTGCAGGCACCACCGGATGGTAGGAATGCACATAGTAAAAGTCGCAACCGCTGCGGATGCCCTTCATAATGGGATGCTCGCGGGTGAAGTTCACCTGGTTCCAGCCCATGTGGGGAATCTTCAGGCCCGGTTCATCCTTAAAGCGCACAGCCTTACCAGGAATCAGCCCCAAAGTCTTGACGCCGCCATCTTCTTCAGATTCTTCCAGAATGATCTGGCAGCCAATGCAAATGCCAAGAACAGGATTGCCGGCATTCACCACCGTCTTGATAGCATCCCCGATACCCGTAGTAGTCAAGGTTTCCATGGCAGAAGCCGCAGCGCCAACGCCCGGGAAAATCAGGCGGTCCGCCTTGGCGATCACCTCGGGATCACGACTGGAAACAGCATCAGCGCCGATACGTTCCATAGCGTTCATCACGGAAGTCAAGTTACCTGCATTGTAGTCGACTACGATAATAGACATAGAAACCTCGTTTTTACGGGGTAAAAGATAGTTATTTCTTCAAGGAGTCCAGAGCCTCGCCAGCCAGCTCCACACAGCGATTGCAGGGAATAACCGCATTAGGTCGAATCTCTTGACAGCGAGTACAACCCTTGGCGCCCTGCTGGAAAATTTCAACCAGCTTTGCCGCATCCTGGGGAGCCAAAAGCTTGGCAGCATGCAAAGCACCGCAAGTTCCATCGGGTGCACGACCGCCGCTAAACTGCTTGACCTCCATGGCTAACGCCAGAGCCTCTTCTTCGGACTTTCCCTGAGCACGCCAATAGCCATAAGTCACGGATACAGCGCAGTTGCCGTGTTCCTTGTGATAAACCTTTGCAATTTCAGAAATCTTTTCAGACATCAAACACCTCATGTTTTAATGATCACCAGACAGCAAAACAGAATGCCTACGCTGATAGTCTATTTTCTTCTGGTTAAAGAATCCGGCCCGAACTGAATAAGTATTCGAAACGATATCAAAGCCTATACTAAGTCCAAATCCAACTAAGCCAGCAGCCAAAATGGCGGAACCCGCATATGTATATACGTCGCCATGTCCTGTCAGTCCAGCACTCAACAAGCCCAATCCAGCTAAGGTGGCACCAAGCCCTGACCAATTCGATATCAAAGCGGCCCGTAGGAACCCATCACGCTTGTTGATATTATAGACATAATCTCTCTGGTAAATAGCCACGCTATCCGCAAAGCCTTCAGAATCCGCATTCCAGTTCAAGCTCACCCCAGAATCTTCTACAGAAGAATCCTGCGGGGTAACAACCTGCGTTTCCGAGGAGGCATCTCCCTTATACAAAACCAGTCCGTTTGGAACAAGTTGCGCCTGGGCAAAGCCCACGAACAACAGCATCACTAACCCACAAATAATCGTTTTCATGCACCAAATATACAACAAATAAAAATGCTAAACCAAAACAATCCCGCCGAATTTAGTTATCTTCAACACATGCCTAATGAAAACAACAAAGAAGAACTGGATCTGGAAGCCATCATCAACAACATGAGCTCCATCAATAGCGAAGACTATTGGTTTACCAAAGTGTCCAACATCGAAGAACACGACGAAAGCACTACCCAGCCCGACAACCAGAGCAAGTAACGAAGTCAAAACATTTATACAAAAAGAGCCTCTCGTTCATCACGAGAGGCTCTTTTTTATATTCCATAAATGAAACATTTCCTAAACCAGGAAATAAATTTTGTTTCAGAGGCTAGCGAGACAAGGGGTCGGGGCCTCACAAGCAAAAAAGAACCCGATTTTTTCATCGAGTTCTTTTTGACAATATTCCAAAGTATGGAATTCACTTAGAACCGAGAGAGGCAAGGCGTGAGCCCCCGTAGCGTACTAATCGTACGTGAGGGGGCGAACAACGCAGCATCTCGATGCGTTATAAGTGAATTACTTATCGCTCAAGAAGGCGACGCCCGGCAATTCCTTACCTTCGAGCAATTCGAGAGAAGCGCCACCACCGGTAGAGGTGTGGGTGACCTTCTTGTCTGCGCCGTACTTCTTAGCTGCAGTAGCGGTATCGCCACCACCGATCACGGTGATTGCGCCAGCTGCGGTAGCTTCGACGATAGCGTCAGCCATAGCCTTGGTTGCCTTTTCGAAAGCTTCGAATTCAAACACGCCTGCAGGACCGTTCCAAACGATGGTCTTGGAGGACTTGATAGCGTCAACGAAGAGCTTGGTGGATTCTGCACCAACGTCCAGACCCATCCAGCCAGCGGGGATACCTTCAGCGTCAGAAACAGCCTTGGTAGCAGCGTCAGCAGCGAACTTGTCAGCAGCAACGTAGTCAACCGGGAGGATGATTTCCTTGCCGGCAGCCTTAGCCTTGGCAATGAGTTCCGGAACCAGCTTTGCGCCTTCTTCGTCAAACAGAGAAGAACCGATTTCGATGTTGTTCAGAACCTTCTTGAAGGTGAATGCCATGCCACCGCCGATGATGATCTTGTCGGCCTTGTCCAGGAGGTTGTTGATGAGCTGGATCTTGTCAGCAACCTTAGCACCGCCGAGGATAGCCAGGAACGGACGCGGGGGGTTGTTGAGAACAGCGTCAAATGCCTTGAGTTCCTTGTTCATGAGGAAGCCAGCAGCACGCTGCGGAAGTTCAACACCAGCCATGGAGGAGTGAGCGCGGTGTGCGGTACCGAAAGCGTCGTTGACATAAACGTCGGCGAGCTTGGTGAGAGAAGCGCGGAATGCCTTGACAGCTTCCTTGTCAGCCTTGATCTTTTCTTCGGTGCCGTCAGCGTTCTTGATCTTACGCTTGCCTTCTTCTTCGATGTGGAAGCGGAGGTTTTCGAGGAGGATGATGTCACCCGGCTTTGCAGCAGCGCAAGCAGCTTCAACTTCTGCACCAACGCAATCAGAGAGGAACTTAACCGGCTTGCCGATGAGTTCTTCGAGCTTCTTAGCAACCGGAGCGAGAGTGAACTTGGGGTTCACTTCACCGTTGGGGCGGCCCAGGTGAGAAGCGAGAACAACGGAAGCACCCTTATCAAGAGCGTACTTGATGGTGGGGAGAGCAGCTTCGATACGCTTGGTGTTGGTGATTTCACCAGTGACCTTGTCCTGCGGAACGTTGAAGTCGACACGGATGAACACGCGCTTGCCAGCGAGTTCGAGATCTTCAATAGAAAGCTTTGCCATGATTAGCACCTTCTGGTTAGAGTTAAATTTACGCGCCATAATATAGTAAACGTAGGTCAACCCGACAAAGGGGACTTTACCAGCCCTATACTCAAATCAGTCATACAAATAGCATTAAAAACACCGTTATTCAAAACGTTTGTAAAAATTACTAAACAATATTATCCCGCAGAATGCAAAAGTCAGTGAGTTTGAAAACACTTCGGGAACATAACGTTCCACAAATGAAAATGATGTGAGATACTTTTGGCTTTTTTTTATATATTTCGGGAAAAATTAGTCTATGGAGAATTAAATGAAACGTTCTATTCTGTGGGCCCTCTGCCTGTCTGTTGTGTCGGCTTTCGCCGGCTCCTATGACATCAGCGAATTCGAAGCAAAGGAATCGGGTTCCCCTGATGAATATATTACTGCTGAATTTGGTGGCGAACTGAAGGTCGCTCCTGCAGACGAAGTCGAATCCCTCCAGAATGGTCGACTGGTCGTCCGTCAGAAGTTCGAAGATCCGTTTGACGCTGATGCAACCACTTACCAGCTCTACCAGGGCGGCGCAGGCGATCTCTCTTCCATGACCGCCATGACCGCAGAAGGTGTTGATTACTCCAAGTTGGTTACCGCAAAGGTTTACGCACGCCGCGGTATGGATTCCAACAAGGACGTTGAAAAAGTTTACTTTGACGGCAAGTCCGTGTTCGCACCGGGCCTTTCCTCCGCAGTCGTGTTCATCGACGGCGAACCTGTAACCCTGAAGGGCGATGCTGCAGAAGAACCGGTCGCAGCAGCAACCGCATCCAGCAGCAATGATGACGAATATTGCGATGACGATGATGAAGATTGCGAAGACGAAGACCTGAGCAAGTACAAGACTTCCGCTCCGGTTGCAAACTCTGATGCCGACGACCGCGACTACGCCGCAAGCGAAGCTGCTGACGTAGGTGACCGTTTCGGTATCGCTGACGAAGTCCGCTTCTGGTCCGCAGTGGGTCTTTCCGCCCTGGCTGCAGCAAGCATCGTCCTCGGCATTACCCAGCACAAGAAGTCCAACGAAGCTAAGGACGCCTATGACACCATGGACGAACTTTACTCCGGCATCATGGACATGTGCGGCAACGACAAGGGCTGCCAGCAGGCCGTCCTTGAAAAGGGTGTAAGCGGCGTCTGGACTGTCCAGAACCTGAAGAACCGCATGGACACCAACAAGAAGACTCAGGACTCCTACGCAACCGCACGTAACATTTGGTTCGGTATTGCAGGCGCCTCCATCGCCGGTGCAGTCGTTCTCTTTGTATGGTAATTGAAGCCGGTAAAATCTCCCTGAAGGATCTTTCCTTCGATTGCATCATTGGCACCCTCCCCTACGAGAGAACCAACGAACAACCGATCGTACTAAACGTCTCCCTCTGGTTGGATTTTACCCTGGCTGCCCGTAACGAAGATCTGGCACATTCCATAGACTATGCCCAACTGGCGGAAGACCTGAAGAGGTTTATCCGCCTTTCTTGTTTCCAGCTGGAAGAAACCTTGGTGGTAGAAACAGGCAAGTACATCATTGACCACTACCCCAAGGCAGAGATGGTAGAAGTATCCGTCCGTAAGCCTCTGGCTATTCCAGACTGCGTAGGAGCGGAATCCACCATTAGAATCCGCCGTTAACGCAATCCAGAAATTCCACGAGAAAGACGCCATTCAAAAGAATGGCGCCTTTTTTGTTGTAGGAAGAAGATCATTACACTCGGGAATACTTCTCAAGTCTACGACCGGAAGGAACGGTAACGGAGGGCTTCCGCCAGGTCGTTAATTTCAACCTGGGGAGCCTTCCGCAAGTCCGCTATAGTGCGGGAAACCTTCAACAGGCGGTAGTAACCGCGGGCGCTTAGGCCCATCTTGTCTGCCGCCGAAATGGCAAAGTTTTCCGTCTTGGAGGTTAGCCCGCAAGCCTCACGGGCAAACTCCGAGGACATCTCCGCATTGGACTTGAAGCCCGTACCCTTGAACCGTTCCCGCTGGAGATTGCGAGCCATTAGGACTCGTTCCCGAATCGCAGAGGAAGGTTCACCATTACCGGCTCCCGCAAATAGAGAAGCATCCACCGGCGGCACACTCACCTGAATATCAATACGGTCCAGCAAGGGTCCGGAGATCCGTTCCTGATACCGCTTTCGAGCCTCCGGTAAACAGGTGCAGGCACGCTTGGGATCCATAGAGTATCCGCAAGGGCAGGGATTCATGGCGGCACCCATCATAAAGCGGGCGGGCCACACCACAGTCCCGCTAATGCGACTGACAGAGATGGAGCCATCCTCCATAGGTTCTCTTAACGCTTCTAGCACGCTACGGTTAAACTCAGGAAGTTCATCCAAAAAGAGAACGCCATTATGAGCAAGGCTAGCCTCTCCCGGCCTAAGCCTGTTACCGCCCCCAACCAGCGACACCATGGACGCTGAGTGGTGCGGGGAGCGAAAAGGACGGACGGTAACAGGCCGGAACGCAGACAGATCTCCAGAAGTTCGTGCACAGGAATGGATGCGGGTAGTCTCCAGAATTTCATCGTCCGACATCTCGGGGAGAATTCCCGGAAGACATTTAGCGCAGAGAGTCTTACCCGCACCAGGAGATCCCACCAGGAGAAAATTGTGAGCTCCTGCAGCGGCCACTTCCAGCGCCCGCTTAACCCCATCCATTCCCACCACGTTCTTGAAATCGGGAATATCACGACCGCATGCAGCCACATCGGTACGGAACTTCAAGCCCGCAGCCCACACGGCACGACGATCCGCACCCACCTCTAGAATTTCAACACACTCCTTGAGGGATGACGCACACACATAACGCAAACCCTCCACAAGGGAAACCTCAGGCTCATTCGCAGATGGAATCACAAGGATATTATCGGACTTCCGGTCCATAGCCATTGCGATGGATAAGGCCCCACGAACAGGCTTCAGCAAACCATCCAGAGACAGCTCTCCCGCAAAAACCAGCTTATCCAAATCGGGAACTTCAATTTCACCTGTAGCCACCAGCAAGCCTATCGCTAGAGGCAAATCAAGAGCGGAACCTTCCTTCCGCAAATCCGCGGGCGACAAGTTTACCGTGGTACGGAAACCTGTCACCACCTTGTCGATGGAACGGATGGCGGAAACCACACGCTCTCTCGACTCCCTTACCGCATTGTCCGGCAATCCAACCAAAGTAAAACCCGGCAATCCCTGACTTGCATCCACTTCAACGCAGACAGGAACGGCCTTTATCCCAAACAAGCAATAAGAACGGATTCGACGGAACAAGGTCTACCTACTAAGCGATTGCAGCCTGATACTTTTCGAGAATGCAATTCTCGATATGTTCACGAAGCTGACGGGTAATGGGATTGCAGATGGTCTTGAAGTCTTCGCCCTTATAGAAAGGATCATTGGGATAACCCACGAACAGACCATTTTCACCATCCATCACGCGCAGGCCGCGAATCAACATCTGATCGTTCAGAACCACAGACGCAAGCCCCTTAATGTGGCCCAGGCTCGGACCTTCCTTAAAGGGATAGACGTTTACGCTAGTAACGGCAAGGCAATCAAATGCAGAGGATGCCGCCATTTCTTTCTTTTCTTCAGCCATAAGGCCTCCTTGTTTGTTTATTGGATGCACCCCTAATGCAAATCCTGTGCCAATTTTAAAAACGGCGAAATCACGACAGAAACGGCAGTTTGTTAGTTTATCTTTACTGATCACCGCTGATTAATCACTGATTAATCGCTAATAATCACTGGTTTGTTTTGCTATTATTCAACGTATGATCTTGAATGCAAATTTGAATTGGACGGCCAACCAAGGGATTCAACTTCCCGTGGTTCTTGCAGATGTGAGCATCTCTGCAGATTATCTAGACGTTACCTTTTCCGTAGAAGAACCGGAGTCATGTTTTCGTTCCGAAGTTCGAGAAGACAACGGCCGAAGCTGGGAAGATTCCTGTGTAGAAATTTTCCTACAGAATCCAGCAAACCCCGAAGAATACTTCAACTTCGAGACCACAAGTCGTGGCTACCTGCTAGCAGCCCATGGTCCGGACCGCAACAACCGTCAAGTTCTCCCTCAGGAACTCATTGACAAAGTCATTCGCACCAAGCAAATTGCAAGCGTTGCCGGCAACCTGATTTGCTGGGGAATGAACGTGAAAATTCCCGCCAGCCTATTCGGCTTGAAATCCTTTGAAGGACTTACCTTACGCGGAAACTTGTACAAATGCGGGGACAAGTCTTCCACACCGCACTATCTAAGCGCCTTCCCCATAGCTACTGAAAAGCCGGATTTTCATCGTCCAGAATTTTTTCAAGAGTTCTAAATAAACTCTCATAACGCAAAAAGGGTTGCGGGAAAACCGCAACCCTTTTTTAATGGTTTAAAGTTAAACTACTTCACCAGAATACGCTGAGAAAGGCCTTCTGCACGTACCATGTAGACGCCAGCCTGAACCTTGGAAAGATCCATGGAGGTTCCGTTAGTAGAAGCAATCACCTGGCCCTGGAGGTTAACCAGTTCAG
Source organism: Fibrobacter sp. UWEL (assembly GCF_900142535.1). Lineage (NCBI taxonomy): Bacteria > Pseudomonadati > Fibrobacterota > Fibrobacteria > Fibrobacterales > Fibrobacteraceae > Fibrobacter > Fibrobacter sp. UWEL. The sequence goes on along the minus strand of NZ_FRBE01000013.1, from coordinate 52,117 downwards.
CCTTCACAGCCTTACCAAAGGAGAGAGTACGGCCATTGAGCTGAGCCTTGAGAGAGCCCAGAGAAGCAATCGGCTTGATTGCATACATAGCGCATGTTCCCTCGGAGCCAATCTCATTCAGGAGGAAGTCAGAGGAAGAAGTGAACTTCAGCTTGATAGCCGCGATCTTGGTCAAAGCTTCAGCCTGGTCAACCTTCTTACCCCAACCAGTTTCCTGTTTGAACTTAGCCCAACCAATACTAGTACCGGAGTTAGAGGCCTTAGCAACAGTAGCCTTGTAGTTGTTGTATTCAGTGGTATTTGCTTCATCTTCAATACCTAACTCAATAGCAAAACCTCCAGTGGAGCTGTATTTCAGACAAATCCCTCCCCAAGAGGTAATGTCAGCACCTTCCTGGTTTTCGGAAACGATGTTGAAGCCGAAACCTGCGAAAGCGTATTCGTAAGCGGTACCGATCTGAACGTCAGCCTTGATACCACCGTATGCTTCGGCCAGAGGACCGTAGAAGTTACCATAGGTATTCGCTTCAACATCGGACGGGAAAACGATCTTGGAGTCGCCGTCGTTGTCCTTATCGGTATATTCGTACCAGTAACCAGCGGTTTCTTCTTCAGAACCGGTAACCACCTTACCTTCAGTATCGGAACCATCCCAATGCATGGAGGTAGAGGTGAATGCAGATGCAGCAACAGCTGCAGCCGCAAGAGCTGCAAAAGTCAGTTTCTTATTCATAATATCCTCTCTCTTTTTAAATTTTTCCCATTCTATGGAACGGTTTAAATAAAATATACCTCATTATTTTGTAATGAGGCATCTTCTTCAAGATTATGTAACGTAGTTCACATAAAAATGCAACTTGACTACATCATCCTGATTTTCATTTCAAATACAGAACGATCACCTTCCTGAATTTTCATATAGGTAGCGCCGTTGTGTTCTGCACGAGAGACGGTCAACACCTGCCCTTCCAGGGATTCACCCAGGAAATGAACTTCCAGTTCCGACGGAGTGCAAACAGCCAAGTCCTCCACGCTAAAGACGTTTAGAGCGAGCTTCACGTATTCAATATTGTTCATGTGGCGGGACATGTCAATATGCTGGGGCAAGACTTTCTGCTGGTAGATTTCCTCATAGCGGAGGGCAGTTTCGTTAAACTTATCAAAACCGTCATCCATAAAGGGAGTAGGCGGATCCTGTGTGGGGAATTCTACCGCGGACAATTTCATGGGGCGATGGCGATCAATACTCAGGCAGCAGGCTTCCTGGATGGCAATGACAATCGGTTCACCATCAGGCGTGGTAATCGCCGTATTTTCCACCGTACGGATCAAGGATGTATGGGCTGGGAAAGAAGTGGTCACCACCTTATCCCCCCAAAAGGGGCGCTTCAGGAACTTGAACTTCGCCTTGGAAATGGCCCAGTAGCCTCCCTTAGATTTCACGAAAAAATTGTCCTGCTTAATCTTGCCGAAATTTTCGCAGAAGTTATCCTGCACCATCAGGACCGTATGGGCAATGCCCATCTTTCCGGACACGTCAATGTAGGCAGACGTAATGGTACGAGGCTTCTGGAAAACCAGAGGATGATTTGCGAGAGAATAAATATCAATCATAGCAATGAACAATATAGTCTATTTTTCCTAACAAAGAAACGCCGACGGGTTTCGTCGACGTTTAGAATTGCTAGATCCCCGATCAAGTCGGGGATGACAGCGGAACTAGCCTTAGATTCTCTTAAGAACCAGCAGGTGGCCGGGGGCCTTAGCCGGATCAATGCGGACGAAGTTCTTGCTGCCGCGCCAGACGAAGGATTCGTCGGTGAGCAGGTCCTTCAGGAAGTAGAAGGAATCTTCGTTCAGGCCAAGCTTAGCCATGTCCAATTCCACCATGCCTTCCTGGGCGTTGTCCATATCCATGTTGCAGACGAACAGGAGAACGTCTTCGCCAGATCTCTTGGAGTAAACCATGAGCTGGTCGTTGGCACAGTAATGGAAGTCCAGGTTGTCATATTCCTGCAGAGCCGGATGTTCCAGGCGAGCGGTATTCACGCGGCGGACGAAGTCCTGAATGCCCGGGCCAGCCCAGTTGTGAACCTTGTACTGGTACTTTTCGGAATCCTGCAGTTCTTCCTTAATGGGAGACGGAATATTTTCGCAGAGTTCGTAACCGTTGTACATACCAGTGAGGCTGCTCAAGGTACCAGCCAAGAAGTAACGCTGCTTAAAGGCATTTGCACCCTTGTAAGCAAGATACTTGGGGAAGATATCCGGGGTGGTCGGGAAGAAAATACCGCGCATATATTCCTTAGCGTCGGACTGGGTCAGTTCCTTCAGGTACTGCTCGAATTCCCACTTGGCGCTACGCCATGCGAAGTAAGTGTAGCTCATGTCAAAGCCGGACTTTGCCAAGCGATGCATCATCTTGGGGCGAGTGAAAGCTTCTGCCAGGAACACCAGTTCCGGACGTTTTTCCTTCACGTCGGCGATGAGCCATTCCCAGAAGGGGAAGGGCTTGGTATGCGGGTTATCGATACGGAAAATTTCAACACCCTTGTCGGCCCAGAACAGGATGATGTTTTCGATTTCCTGCCAGAGAGCCTTGTAATTCTTGTTGTAGTAGTCGAAGGGGTAAATGTCTTCGTACTTCTTGGGCGGGTTTTCTGCAAACTTAATGCTGCCATCGGGTTCGTGGTAGAACCATTCCGGATGTTCCTTTACGTACGGATGGTCCGGAGAGCAGTTGAGAGCGATGTCCAGAGCCAGGCGCAGGCCCTTGGAACGAGCGGCCTTGGCAAAGTGTTCAAAATCCTTCATGGAACCCAGTTCAGGGTCGGTTGCATAGTGACCGCCGAACTTGTTACCTACGGCATACGGACAGCCCGGTTCCAGGGGTTTGCCCTTCTTGTCGGTCTTGGCGTGGAGAGCATTGTTTGCGCCCTTACGGTTGGTGACGCCAATGGGGTGAATGGGAACCAGATAAACAGTATCGAAACCCAGGTTAGCAATGTAGTCCAGCTGGTTTTCGCAATCCTTCCAGGTAGCGCTCTTGGTAGGATCGGTGCCTTGAGACTTGGGCCACATTTCGTACCAGGTGCCGGTACGTGCGTAGGACGGGTCCACGCGAAGCTTCATCACCGGGCTTTCGGTGGGAACATCCTTAGGTTCCACAGTCCAGGCGCAAACCTTATATTCGTAATAACCGATGTTATTGACGGTGAAGGAGCCTTCCCAAAGGTCGTTATCCACGAATTGCATGGGAGCCTTCTCCCACTTGACAGCGGCGGGCTTTGCGGCCTTGGCAGTCTTTGCAGTCTTCTTGGCCTTGCCTTCTGCGGGGACATGGCGGTAGAAGATGGCGGCATCATACTTTTCGTGGCTGTGGCGGAAGATATCAGCCTGCACGGTGACGGTGTCGCCCGGTTCGCGCTTGATCATGAAACGGCCGCCCTCGATATTGGGGCGGATATTCTCGATAACGAGATTGTCTTTGAGGGTAGGAATAGTTGCCATAGTACTGTAAAAAATAGAAAACGCCGCCAGATTTTACTAGCGACGTTTCTGAATTTTCATTGCTTTAAACCAGTGATCTAATTCTGGCGAAGGACCTGAACATCCTTAATCTTGAACCAGCGTTTCTTCTTGCCCAGATTGAGTTCAAAGCGAGCAAAGGGATCCGTCACTTCGGGTGTAAATTCGATTTGGATGGACTGTCCCGTTTTGCCCACATAGACATGCTTAGAGAAACCAACCGTCTTGTAGGTATCGTAGGAACCAATACGTGCGGTAATGGAATCCGCCACATCGGACCAGATGGTGAATACACACTGGTACTTGACTCCTGCAATGAGTGCCACATTTTCCTGAAGAAGCTGCACACTGAAGGAACTGTCACCACCTGCAGTGACATCCACCTTCATGATGCGATCGCCATTCTTTTCCACAATCACAGAGGAATCAGCCTTGCCGCCAAACTGAGTCACCAAAATCCAGTCCGTAGTGAAGGGAGACTTGAAGTTTCCATTGATCAAGGTGTTCTCACCCACATCAGCCGCAATGCCCTTCCAGATGTCAGCCACATAGGCTGTACTATCTTCGTTTGCAGCATTTACATAATTGTAGCGCAAAGGCTGGAAGCTAGGCACAAATCGTTCATTCAGCTCATCCCAGATATCCGAGTTGTTCTTTCGGTCGATGTAGATTACGCCGTCCTCAGAAATATTCGCCTTGGAGAAATCAACACCTTCAGTAAAGAGCTTGGCGCGGAATACCACAGACAAATTAGCGACCTTATTCACAGAATCGATTGCAATCTGAGAATAATGATAACGCAACTGCAGAGACTGGAAGTCAGTCAAATCATAGACGAAGGGAACATACTCTCCATCAATCATGACGCGGCCGTAGATATCGTCAGCCACATAAGGCGCAAAGGACACGCCGATTTCCTTCAGGTAGCCGCCATCCATCAAGTCGATATTCTTAAAGGCATCGTCTACGTAAGTTTCCTTCGTAAAGGAGATTAGGAGTGCAGAAGAATCTTCCAGCGGTTCCTCGTCAGAAGATGATTCAACCCTTTCAGGCCATACGCGCATACCCTTGGTAGCATCGTAATCATCCATGTACTTATAGTAGCTTGCATAAGTACGCACTTCTGTCAAATTAAGATCGAAGGAATCCAGCAGTACAGGTTCGTCTTCCGCAGCAGCCTTCAGCAGGGACTTTGTAGCAACCACAGTTCCAAGTTCTGCGTAATCCACTGTAAAGTCCGCGGTCAAGGGAATACCAGACACAACGACCGGCCCCTCGGGAGAACCTACATCGGTCGTATCCTTATCCGCTATATCCGGATTTCCAATCTCGATGCCAGCAGTCTTGTCCTCGGAGCAGCCAGAAAGGACTCCGGCCACAAGGGCCAGGCCTGCTAGTACCGCACTGGGAAATTTTGGCAAAAAGAATCTCATCACACTCCTCGGGTAAGAGGGAACAGCTGTAGGTTGATTTGGACAACGTCTTCAGCTTCTCCAGCTTTTGCAGAGAAATCTAGTAGTTCTTTTCGCATTAGTTGTAAATGTTTTTTCAAATTGGCGAAATCCGATCGCTTAATTCCGAAAGTAAGGGCAGAAACGTCTCTTTCGGGCCCCGGAAGGTCATTCAGCATGCGTGCGGAAAGAGCCAGCATCTGGTTATGATACATTTTCACCATAATATCCTGGACCTCGTCGTCGGTAGTAATCAGGGGATCGCTCTGACGATAACCGTTGGCAGTCTTCACCAGAAGACCCAGTTCCAACAGCAGGTTCAGGGATTCAGTGGCCTGTGCGGGAGTGATAAGACCGCGGAGGCGCTTGGAAATCTGGTCAGGGATAGGACGGAAGTCCTTGAGACCCACCATTTCCAAAATTGCGGAATGATGCCATTCCTTAAAGATACGCAGCTGGGCCTTGTCCATCTTATGAAGCTTGGAACGGGGGCTAGCCTTTACCAGCTGGGCGTAGTAAACTTTCTTGTCTTCGTCGGTAGTTGCCTGGTTAAAGAATACCAGACTTTCAAAATAAGCAGCGCGCTGATTTTCAAGACCAAGTCCGTGGATCAGCTTAGTCACCGTGTTCTTGGTGATATTTCGTTTGCCATCGATGGTCAGCTTCAAATGGGCATGACTGGAAAGACCAGCCTTTTCCGCAAAGAAGCGAAGACTGAAGGCGGCTGTTGTCGACTTCTTGTATTCGTAATAGTCCCGAAGGTACACGCGATAGTTCGTGTACTGCAGCACATCGGGCTCAGTTAAAACCTTCTTTTCTCCATTTTCCATAACTTAAAAGATAGAAGCGAAACGGCCGAAATCGCAAAACTAATTAAAGAATCCCGTTTACCCAAGTAAACATTTGTAACCACTAGGAACCACGAGATTATTCGTCCCGAGCCAGGCGAGAAAAACGACAATGATTCACAAAAATGCCGTTTATTCGTTCAAAATCGCGACTTATTCCTTCTTCAAGGAAGCCGCAGCGGGTAGCAAGAGCACGACTTTTTTCGTTCGTCACGGATACAGAAAGCTCCAATCTATTCAGTTTTAAAACGACAAAACAGTATCGGGAAAGAGTCCTCACGGCATCCGTCATAAGACCGCGACCTGTATAATCCTTAGAAAGCCAGTAGCTAAGGGCTGCGGAATGATTTTTCAAGTTGAATTCCGCCATGATAAAGCCGGCCAATTCATCAGACTTACCGCAGGTAGGCTCCGTCGCAGGAACCTTCGGGAATATGCCCCAGCAACCGCCCTGTCCGTATTGTTCCGCAAAAATCCAGCTGCGCATCCGCTTGGCGATCTCGGGGACGGTAACGCCCCGCACCCACGGGAGGTGTTCCGCCAGGAAGTCTTCCGAGTTCCGCACCAGCTGGAATACAGCCTCCGGCGACATCGGGCGATTCTCCCGATGGCCCATACCTCGGGACTCGTCGCAGCATTCCGTTTCCCGCAGGTCCGACAAAGAAATCCCTACCAGGCGGCAACAGCCACCCTCCAGCGTTTCCGTAGAAAACGCCTGGGTGAAGAACTCTTCAAAACTATCGTCCGCAGGATTCATAAAGACAAAGCTAGAAAAAGCGCACCGCTAATGATAAGCAAAGCGCATCATTAGCTGGGGTGGGAGTCCAGAGGGCGGGGACAGCCCCCGCCTTCCTCAAGAAATGCCCAGACGAAACATCCCGAAAACACCGCTAATGATAAGCAAAGCGCATCATTAGCTGGGGGCGGGAGCTCGAGGGCGGGGGACAGCCCCGCCCTCTGCATCTCGTTTTTATATAAAAAAAACTCATCGTTTCCGATGAGTTTTTTCAGTGCGGATGAGAGGACTTGAACCTCCACGACCTTGCGATCACTAGAACCTGAATCTAGCGCGTCTACCAGTTCCGCCACATCCGCAGGTTAGTGTGCCAAATTTTGTAATTTTTTATGATTTTGTCAAGGGGCGAAGACCAATTTTTCTTAAAAAAGTTTCAAAATCCAGTCTTTATGGTTGTTTTTCCAATACAACCAGTCATGTTCACCCTGCGGATCATACTTCAGGTCGCATTCCACCCCCACATTCCTACAGAAAGTTTCAATCCAGGGAACAGTTTCCTGAGAGGGGTAAAGCCGGTCGGAACCACCCTGAAGGAAAAGCCACTTGCCCGTTTTGGCCCGCGGGTGCTTCGCGACAGCAGAGGCCTCCCCCAGCATTTTCCCGAAGGAGCTAATCAACGTGCGGGAATTGACCTTACGGCGGCCGTTCATGGAATAGGCAATTACACCTAACGCACCATCGGAAACGCCAATGAGGTTTACTTCGTTCACCGGATTCTTGCGACTTGCGGCAACGGAATCCAGAGCAGCGTCCACCCATTCCATAGCCGTAGGTGCAACCCAGTGTTTATCCCTGCAGGCGGAAGCGCTGATAACGGTATACTTCGGCAACAAGAGGGAAAGATCGTCTCCGGCCACCAGCCCCTTCTGGCAGTTTCCACTGGTCATGCCCCCATGAAACCATACTGCCACAGGAGCGGTCTTGTTCCCGTTTTTCCAGAAGCCCACCTGACTTTCGGCCCCGCTGGCAGCGCGAACCACCAGAGTATCCTTTATGGTTGCGCCCCAACAGTGAATCGCAACGAGAAGTACGATCGCGATATAATATGTTGTTCTAAACACGACGTTTCTTGGGGAATAAAAAAATACTAGCGGCGTCTTACTGCGAACCAAAGGATCAGCAGAGCCACCCCCACTAGCCCAAGGCCAAGAACAAGAGTCAAGCCCACAAAGGCGTAGTAAAACTGGTAATTCACCACCAGGGATTCCACATCCATCTCCCCATCGGTAGAGGCGAGGGAATGAACCACATAGGTATTGTCATCCAATCGGGCAGCCCTAATTTCCAGAGGAACGACACTTGCGTTTACGGCGCCAAAACTAAACCATTCGGACATTTCGTCCAGCATTTCCTGAGAAGCGTAAAGAACAAAGTTGGCGTTTTCATCCTCGTTAATTTGGAAATTCACCTTGTCAAAAAACGGAATGTCGGTACCGCCAAAAATGCTGGGAACCGTAGCACGAGTCACCGTACCAAAGAACAGCTGGTCTTCCATCTCGAAGTCCTTCAGCATGAATCCGTCACTGGAAAGCATACCCTTTATGGCAGGGGACATATAGGAGAAAATCCAGCCCGCCACAAAAATAAACAGAAGGCCAAAATTTAAAAATACAGGTTTACGGCGAGAGAAAAAGGACACGAGAACCTACCGACGGGCGTAAAGTGCAAAGAAGAAAGTAGACAAGAGCAACACGAGGGACAAGAAGTAGAATGCCATGGGAATCCTGGACTTCAAGGACATTTCATCCAAACTTTCCTGCTGGAAGAAACGACCCATGTCTTCACTATAGGCGGCAGCCATGTCATTGTCAAAGCTTCGCCAGGCCATGGAAAGCTCTTCATTTTCTTGGAAAAGATTCGCCATCGGCCCCCGGACGGAATCCGGAAGAGCCTGCAATTCCTCGGGCCCCACCACGACAATACGACCGCTTCGAGCCATGTGTAGCGCCTCGCGGAATCCATCGCGGACTCGAGAATCCTGCTGTTCTCCCACGATGCGTTCCAGCTTGGTGCAAGATTCAAACCACAGGGTGCGACGATGGGCATAACGGCGAAGGCTGGCCACCTTCCCAAGCACTTCCTTTTCAAAACGATTTACGGTCTCATTAGAGGGAGCACGCTCTCCAAGATTGCGAAGCTGGTCCACCTCGCGAGAATAGGAAACCGCCATTTCACGAAGCGTCATGGACTGGGCCTGTACTGCAACGGTGTCCACATCAAATCCCACTCGGACGCGATCCATCAATCGCATCACATGCGCCTCCTGAAGGCGGTAATCCGACAGGGCCTTCGTGAAGCTGGCGTACACGATTACCTGAGGTTTCTGGGAAACGTAAAACAGGATTGTAAGGCCTACTGTAATGGCAAGAACAAGCCATACCCAGGAGGTACGGATTTTAGTATTGAATGTACTTGCAATAGATTTGTTCTTTTCGTCCATTTCCTCTAGAAATTAAATATTTTCTACTTTCAGTTGTATGCATACCTCTCGTTTTATCGGTCTTTTTTGCACTATATCCCTGCTTTGGGGATGTCATTTCGTGCGTTCCGAAGAACAAGTGGTGGAAACATACGCCGACGGTTCCAAAAAAACTTCGTTCTGGGTCTATCCCGATGGGGAAATCCAAAAGCAGAACGAATGGTACAATAATGGCATCAAGAAAAGAGAAGTAGAATTTAAGGACAACCTGCCCCATGGTCTTGTGAGACAATGGACCTATCTGGGAGATGTGGTTCTGGAAGGCTACTACCAGAAAGGAAAGCGGGAAGGCGAATGGAACACCTTCTTTAGCAGCAAGAAAAAACAGTCCACCCGCTATTATAAGGACGACCATGAGGTTGGGGATTGTTACGGCATCTTTCCCGACGGCTCCCCCGCCTTTGAAGAACATTACAGCGACGAAGGAGATTCCATCGGAGTCTGGAAGAAATGGCACAACAACGGAAAAATTGCCGAAGAGAACAGCTGTTTTAGAAAAGTTCCGGAAGGCGTCCTAAAAAAATATTCCTTTGACGGGAATCTCGAAATCGAAGATCATTGTCGTAATGGATTCCCTGGAGGACTACATCTAGAGTACTATCCCAACGGGAAGACTGTGAAAGTACTGGAAAATATCCAGCGTTGCATCGCCATGGGAAAAAATGAAACGCAAATGGATTGCAGTCACAAGCACGGTCCCCGAACGCTTTTCTATGGGAACGGCAAGATTATGAAGCAGGAGTTTTGGAAAGGAGGTATTCGAGATTCCGTATGGACCTGGTTCGATAGCGAAGGTAACAAGATTGTCGAAAGCCTTGAAATTCTAGACGAAAACGGTTCGAATCACCGTCAGGACTACGGCGTATGCGGAAAGGAAGTCTGTGCGGAATCCACCTTCGTGAAAATGAAATCCAGTTCCATGTCTACAAGTCCGGAAGAATTTGTTCTGAATGGGACCGTGAGATACAAACGCGAAGGACACGACTTAACATACGAAGAAACATGGGTCTATGGCGAGCACACCGAAAGTCGCAGTTTCTATAATCAAGATTCCACCAGTAACGCAAAAGGGATCCTCCCCCAACTCGCCTCCGAAGGGACCTGGAAAAACGGAAAGCGTAACGGCATCTGGCGTAACTGGTACAAGAACGGCGTTCTGAAAGACTCCCTCACCTACATAGACGGTGAACGTGTAGGCGAGCAATTCGGTTACGACTCCACCGGCGCACTCACCATCCACAAGACCGAGAACGGCAAGAACAAACCCGTAATCGTCCACATCCTCGGCGCAAATTAAATACCGAGCGTAGAACCGGTACTTGTGCCCGGCAAGATTTTTCTATCTTTTCCCGCACTATGGAAGCTATTAATAACGTTAAGCAGGCATTTGACGCAGAACTTGCGCAAACTGACCTTACGAATCAAGAAGCGGTGAACAATCTCCGCGTGAAGTATCTGGGCAAGAAGGGTCTGGTCACCGACCTGATGAAGCAGATGGGCACTCTTCCTCCCGAAGAAAAGCCGGCTTTCGGTAAGCTGGTCAACGAACTAAAGGTTGCCGTCTCCGAAGAAATTGAAAAGGCTATTGAAACCGCAAACGAAGCAGCCCTTCAAAAGAAGCTCTCCAGCGGTAGCGTGGACACCACCCTTCCTGGCGCAGGCATTCCCGCCGGTTCCACTCACCCGCTGTACGACGTCCGCGAAGAAATCATCGACTTCTTCAGCCAGATGGGCTTTGAAGTGGACTTCGGTCGCGACATCGAAACCGACTGGTACAACTTCGAAGCATTGAACACTCCTCCCGATCATCCGTCCCGCGACATGCAGGACACCTTCTACGTGGATGACAAGGTGATGCTCCGTACCCACACCAGCGGTACCCAGATTCACTACATGGAAACCCACAAGCCGCCTTTCCGCATGATTGCTCCGGGTCATGTGTTCCGCGTTGACAACGACGCTACCCACGCCCCCATGTTCCAGCAGTGCGAAGGTCTTGTTGTGGATGAAAACATTTCCTTTGCAGACCTGAAGGGCGTTCTTCAGGTATTCATGAACAAGCTCTTTGGCGAAGGTGTCAAGACCCGTTTCCGCCCCAGCTTCTTCCCCTTCACGGAACCTTCCGCTGAAATGGACGTGAGCTGCGTGTTCTGCGGTGGTGAAGGCTGCCGTCGTTGCAAGGGCACCGGTTGGATGGAAATCGGCGGTTGCGGTTCTGTTGATCCCAACGTGTTCAAGAACTGCGGTATCGACGGTGAAAAGTTCACTGGCTTTGCATTCGGCTTCGGTCTGGACCGTATCGCCATGCTGCGCCATGCAATCCCGGAAATTGGCTTGCTCACCGGCAACGACCAGCGCTTCCTCGATCAGTTCTAATAATGACCGCAAAGTTCTAAACGCAGGTTTAGAACCTACAAATGAACTTTGCTCTCACTACAAAGCCTCGTTAATACGAGGCTTTTTCGTTCACAAAATGACCGCAAAGTTCTAAACGCAGGTTTAGAGTCTATTGCAATAAAAAAAGGCCTCGCTACAGCGAGGTCTTTTTTTCATCCAGATTCTTGGGAGCGAGACCGCCACCGAACCAATAGGTAAAACCGCCCTGGAACTTGAATGTCTGTGAAGGAATGTCATAGCCCACTTCATCTTCGTCCATCACATCGGTAATCATATAGGAGACACGAAGGCTCATTTCCAGGTTATCTGTCATCTGCAATGCGAGATTCGCCGTAAAGCCCAATTCAAAGTCGCTTACTTCCTTAAGATCAGACCACTTCGGCTTTTCCGAGTAATGGGTTCCATAATACTTAGCCAAGACATTCATGCCAAGAACGGGACCACCTTCCACGACAACGGTGGGAGATGCGTGGGTACGAACCAACACCGGCAATTCCAAATAAAGTAAAGACGCTATGACGTCATCGGTCCTTTCTTTGCCGTCTAAGGTAAACGATTCGGTGCCGCGATAGTCACGGTATTCCGCAGCAAGGCCTGCGCGCAAATTCATATCCGCAAAGAACGGAAACATTCCGTCCACACTGAACGTGCCACCCATTCCACCTTCGCCGGGAAGGATTCTGGGACCGCCTGACTCGCTAAGGCCAATCAAGTTAAAGACGCCGCCCACTGCAGAAACACTCACATTGAAGTCATCGTTAGCTACAGCAATTCCCGTCAGCAAGCAAAAAGCAAGCGCAATTTTAGAGATAGAGCGATTCATTACCTTTTCCAAAACATTTTCCATTAAGCTAAATAAAAAACAGGCAGTCTGTTCACTAAAACAGACCGCCTGTGATTTCGCTCAAACCATCTTACTTGCAGCGATGGAAGTCATCTTCCATACGGATGATATCGTCTTCGCCAGTGTATTCACCCACCTGGATTTCAACGATGACCAGCGGGAGGCGGCCTTCGTTCTGGAGGCGATGGACTTCGCCAACAGGAATGTAGGTAGATTCGTTGGGACGGACGTAGAACACCTTGTCGCCTACGGTAACAGTAGCGGTACCACTGACAACCACCCAGTGTTCAGAACGGTGCAAGTGCTTCTGCAGGGAGAGGCGCTTACCCGGCTTCACCATGATACGCTTCATCTTGTAGCGGTCGGTGGATTCCAGCACGGAGTAAGTACCCCAGGGACGATTCTCCGTCTGGGGAACGCTGATCAAGTCAGAGCCACGAACCTTCAGTTCTTCCACCACCTGCTTTACCTTCTGGCTGCTGCTGAGAGGAGCAACGAGAAGTGCATCCGGAGTATCCACGATCAACATCTTGTCCAGATCGATGGTAGCGATAGCTCGCTGGGAACCCATGACCAGGGAGTTCTTGGAACCCACTGCAATGTGGCGGGGGTTCACGTTGTTGCCGTTTTCGTCGTGGGGATATTCACCATAGAGGCTATCGAAGGAGCCCAGATCGCTCCAGCCGATATCGCTGGGCACAACCTTCACGATGCTGGACTTTTCCATGACGGCGTAGTCGATGGAGTTGGAAGGAATAGCCTTCATGTCATCCATAGAAACGCGGATGGGTTCGCCAGCTTCAATTGCAGTGTTGGCGAGAGCACCCTTTGCAGCAGAGAGAATATCCGGAGAGTGCTTAGCCAGTTCAGACAGGAAGGTCTTTGCGGTAAAGCAGAAAATACCGGAGTTCCAGTAGAAGTTACCTGCCAGCAGGTACTTTTCTGCAGTGGCGCGGTCCGGCTTTTCCACAAAGCGCTTTACGTTTTCGCCATCGGCCTCGATGTAGCCATAACCAGTTTCCGGGCTAGTGGGAGTGATGCCGAATGTGACCAGGTTGCCTTCCTTGGCAAGTTCCTGGGCGCGGAGAAGAACCTTCTTGTACTCGTCCTTCTTGCGGATAACATGGTCGGACGGAGAAACCAGGACGATTTCTTCGGGATCCAGAGTCAAGCAAGCGAGTGCAATTGCGGGTGCGGTATTGCGGCCCACCGGTTCCAGAAGGAACTTGCTGCCATGCTTCCCTTCGGCTTCCAGCTGGTCCTTAGCAAGGAAGAACTGGTCGGCATTGGAAACGATAAACTGAGATTCGCAAACTGCGGAGTTGGTCACCACAGTCTTGCGGAAGAGGGACTGGCCGTCAAAAAGCGGCGCAAACTGCTTGGGCATAAGGGAACGGCTTACAGGCCAAAGGCGAGTGCCATTACCGCCACAAAGAATCAAGTTAATCATAATTAATCCTTAAGAGCATGAACCAAGTTATTGGTATTAACACCAGTAAGGACACCGTAGTAGACACCCATTTCAGTCGGGGAGATCAAGCTAACCAGACGGTTCCAGGTTGCGAGACCAGAAGCGTCCACGTAAACGATATCACGGGGGTTCAGATCAAAACGATCGGCCATTGCAAGAGCCATTGCATTCTTGCCATTCAGGTGGAAGACATCAATCTGCTTTTCACCAGAGTTACGAAGAACGTAGATGGAGCTAGCAGAAGCGTTCAAAGCCTGAAGACCACCGGCATTAGCCAAAGCTTCCACCAGGGACAGAGAACCGTGGTTCAAGTTCACCACACCCACGCGGCCAACTTCACCCAGCACATAGACCTTATTTTCCTTCTGTGTTTCAGAAAGAGCAGGAACGAACAGCTGGTCATCCGGATTCAAGACGATGCGATCCAGAGGCAAGTTATTCTTGAAGGCGTCCATGTAGTTGATGCTATAAACCTTGTTTCCACGACGGAGCTGGATGCCTGCGGGATCAGCCTCTTCGGAGAAGCCACCTGCAGCAGCCACTGCCAGGGGAAGGGTCATTGCGGCTTCAGAGAAGGAGATGGAACCCGGACGGTTCACTGCACCAGTCACTGTTGCACGGAGGCTATTATAACCCGTGACACGAACGTCCACCTGGGGATCGTTCAGGATCTTGTTGGAAAGACGGGTCGTAATTTCCTTGCGGAGTTCCTGGGCGGTAAGACCGGCAACCTTGATTTCACCCGCATAAGGATAGAAGAGTGTGCCATCGGTGGTCACCTTCTGGCCAGCCGGCTGATACTGACCCATAGGGGAAGTCAGTTCCGGATGTTCCCACACCACCACCTGGACCATATCCAGAGGACCGATGCGATATTCCAGGGCCGGCAGAGAGTCGACCATCAATTCCTTCAGATTGCCAAGGTCATCTGCCTGTTCACCATTGGCAGCGACAGTCTGGCCAAAGTCTCCCTGATCAATAGAATGAACTCGAACAGTCAGTCCATTGAATTCAGCAGAATCTGAAGGAAGATCCATTCGCATCTGAGGAGCAAATACGCAGCCATTCATGAGAAGGGCTACAGCACCGCAAAACAACACGCTCAAACGTTTCATATTCACCTTATGGGGTTATTTTTGTTCGCTTTGTTTAATCTTTTCGACCCAATACGGGGTCAACTTCGAGATAAAATTCCAAGCCAGGACAAAAGCACTTTCCGGACGACGGTACGGGTCAGGTACATCGACCCTCTGCGGATCGCCATAACGGAAAACCTTACCCTCCAGGAAGGGATACTTGGCAAGAAGTTCCTGCTTATGGCCATTTTCCATCGTCAGGACCAGGTCAGCCCACTTCAAGATGTCCAGGTTGATCTGGCGGGCGCGGTGGGCGCTCATATCCACACCATGTTCCATAGCAATCTTCTGACTGGTTTCGTGGGCGGGATGATCCACCAAGGCGCCAAGACCTGCGCTCATGACGTTGAAGTCCGGACCAAGCTCCTTTTTCAAGAGGTATTCGCCTGTAGGACTACGGCAAATGTTGCCTGTACAAATTACAAGAATATTTTTCATCGCGGTAAATGTAACATTTTCTTACGATTCAAAGAAGCTATCTTTATGATATGACCGAAAAAAATGCCGTCCTTTTGAAAGATTTCTTACAAACAAACAAATCTGGAGAAACTCCCTCTTCCGAAGAACTTCTGGAATCCTTCCTGAGTTGGGCGGAAGCCAAGGGAACAAGCCTTTATCCGGCCCAGGAAGAAGCAATTCTGGAACTTTTGGACGGGAAAAACGTCATTCTGAATACCCCCACTGGCTCCGGAAAGTCCATGGTGGCCCTGGCTCTACATTTTGATAGCCTGGCCCATGGCCGTCGAAGCGTCTACACCTGCCCCATCAAGGCCCTGGTCAATGAAAAATGGATGGCCCTCTGTAAGGAATTCGGCCCCGAAAATGTAGGCCTTTCCACCGGTGACGCCACCGTCAATCGTGACGCGCCTATTATCTGCTGTACCGCAGAAATTCTTGCCAATATGGCCCTCTGCGAAGGGGAACAGTCTACCATTTCCGACGTGGTCATGGACGAATTCCATTACTATTCCGACAAGGAACGCGGTGTAGCCTGGCAGGTTCCGCTTTTGACCATGCCCAACACCCGCTTTTTGCTCATGAGCGCAACCGTAGGCGCCACGGAATTTTTCGAGAAGGAAATGACCAAGCACACGGGCAAGGAATCCGTCACCGTGCGATCCACCCAGCGCCCGGTTCCCCTGGACTTCACCTACTCCGAACAGGAACTTTCCAACACGGTTCAGCGACTGGTGAACGAAGGCAAGGCCCCGGTCTACGTAGTTCACTTTACCCAGGCAGCGGCTGCCAGCAACGCCCAGAATTTCATGAGCCTTGACCTATGCAGCAAGGAAGAAAAGCAAGCGATTAACGAGGCCATCAAGGAAGTTCGTTTTAGTAGTCCCTATGGTCCCGACGTCAAACGCTGGCTAAAGCAGGGCATTGGCATCCATCATGCAGGCCTGCTGCCCAAATACAGAATCCTTTGCGAGAAGCTGGCACAGAAGGGATTGCTGAAAGTCATCTGCGGAACAGACACTCTGGGCGTAGGCGTGAACGTGCCTATCCGTACGGTGCTGTTCACCCAGCTTTGCAAATACAGCGGTGACAAGACAGCCATCCTTACAGCACGAGACTTCCACCAGATTGCAGGCCGCGCGGGACGTAAGGGATTTGACGATGTGGGATTCGTCGTAGCGCAAGCTCCCGAACACGTTATCGAGAACTTGAAGCTGGAAGCAAAGACGAAACAGACCGGCAAGAAATTCCAGAAGAAGAAACCTCCTGAACACGGTTACGTTCCCTTTGACAAGAGCACTTACGAACGTCTCATCCAGGCGGCTCCCGAACCGCTGACATCCAGCTTCCAGGTATCTCACGGCATGCTGTTGAACATCCTGAGTAGACCTACGGATGGCTGCCGCGCCATGCGCAACCTCCTGAAGGACTGTCACGAAACCGCGGCCAGCAAGAAGAAACTGGAGAAGCGATCCTTCCAGCTGTTCCGTTCCCTGGTGGAAGGCCACATTATTGAATTTGCCCCGCAGGTAGCCCCTGGCTACAGCAAGGTCCGGGTGAACATGGACCTGCAGGATGACTTCTCCATGAACCAGCCCCTGTCATTATACCTGCTGGATACGCTGCCCCGTCTGGACAAGGAAAGTCCGGAGTACGCCCTGGACGTCATTACTTTGTGCGAAAGCATTGTGGAAAATCCCGAAGCCATTTTACGCATCCAGCAGAACAAGGCCCGCAACGCCCGTATGGACGAACTGAAGGCGCAGGGAATGGAATTCAACCAGCGTGTGGAAGAAGTGGAAAAGGTGGAGTATCCCAAGCCCCTTCGGGATTTCATCTACGACACCTACAACAGCTTCGCGGAAACCCACCCGTGGGTAGATGTGAATGTGGAGCCCAAGTCCATCGTTCGAGAAATGTTCGAGAACTTCACCACCTTCAGCGGATACATCAAGCAGTACGGCCTCCAGCGCATGGAAGCCATCTTGTTGCGTCATCTGAACTATGTATACAAAGTTCTCCAGCAGACCGTTCCCGAAAGCTACAAGAACGAGGAACTTCACGAGATGGAAGACTACCTGGGCGATATGATTCGTCGTACGGACTCTAGCCTGCTGGAAGAATGGGAAAAGATGGCCCATCCGGAAGATTACCAGAAGCGCATGGACGCAGCAGGCGCCACCGAACTGGAAACCGCCTTCGGCGCAGACAAGGCCGCCGCCGACATTACCTACGACAAGAAGCGTTTCGTCAAGATGGTTCGCCAGCGCATTTTCCAGCTTATGAGCGCCTTGCAGAAACAAGCCTATGGCGATGTGCTAGACCTGCTGGCAGACGATCTTGCAGAAGGCCAGATGTTAGTGGACGGCAATGGAAAGCCCTGGACCGAAAACGGCCTGATGGAAATCATGGCAGGCTACATCGCAGAACACCACACGTTCCGTATGGACGTAGAAGGACGCGCCATTCAACATAGCATCATTACCTACGAAGGGAACAAGATGCACATCCAGCAAATGCTTCAGGACGAAGAAGATTTCAACGACTGGAGTATCGATTTTGAAATCGACCTGGACGAATGTAAGGAGGCAGGAATGCCTCTCATCAAGATGTTGAGAATCGGCGAAGCTTAAATACAGGCGCTTGTGCCCTGCGGGGTAAAATCCGCTGTTTACAGCAGGGGATTATTGTTGACTTCGGTATCAGTAGTGCCGAAGTCAATTTCTTCGTCCAGGGTATCCTTGATGGCAAGGCCGCTGTTGAAAATCAAAAGCAACACGGATACCACAGTGGAAACGATTGCAGGAACATAAGCACTGCCACCGGCTCCGGCAGCAGTTTCAGCAACGACTCCAGCCACGGAAGCGATCAGGATAAACACGATCTTCTTGGAATTCTTGTAGGGGCTGAACAGCGTAAAGAGAAGGGTCAGCACGCCGCTGAGAATTGTCCCCGCCAGGAAAATCACTGTGAAAATGGAATAAATCGAATTGTTGCCTTCGGAAATCAGGTTAGCCTTGCTCCCCACATTCACGAAGATTGTCACCAGCATTGCAATGAGCATCAGCACCATGGTAATGCGGGCGCCCCAGTGATTTCCGGAACCTTCTTCGGATTCAACGGTTTCGCCAAAAGGATTCTGGGCATCATCTTCAATAACGATGGAATCGCCGAAGGGATTAATGGAGCTCTGCTTAGCAACTTCCACAGAGGAGGTTTCCAGCTTCGTTTCATCCGACTGGAGGTCAATTCGAGGAGTCCTAAACTTAGAGGGAGCGTCCTTTACGTTCTTCGCATCCTTTACGTTTTGGGGATCCTTGTCAGCGGGAGGATAAGGCCTACTCTGGTAGGGCATTGTGGGAGGGGCAAACTGGAACAACATGGTTCCGCAGCTTTTGCAAAAGCGGACGCCATCCTCATTCTTTTCGCCACAATGGGAACAGTACATATTACCTCCGAAGCTGATCCTTCTGTTATATACTTACCACACTCGAGGCAAATTTAGAAACATTATCTAGACATCACGGACACAGCGTACGGAAAATGCGTCAGTTCTGTAGGAATAATCGCAACTAACCCGACCTCCCCGGCAACAGAGGCTGCGATATTTGGCATATTCACGACCTTCCGAGTCTGAAGTCCAGAAGTAGGCGTGATGTTCAGCGTCATGGAAGTACCCCATGCTGTAGCGGCCACCCGCAGGTACAGCCGCAAAGCCCGAAGAATCGGTCCCTACAGACAAGCCATACTTTTCTTCCCAGAAGGAAGCGGCCTTCATGGCATTTCCTGGAAGGTCCTCCCCGAGAGAGGCCAAATAATCACAAAGCACGCCCCATTCCTCATCCGAGGGTAGATGCCAGCCTTCGGGTGCCACCTTCAGGGCGGCGTCCCATGTGTATAGGCGGCCATACTTATCTACGTTGGATTCCACCTCCCCATAGACAAAGCTGCCCTTATCGTCATCGGCCACACCGCCAATACTGACATACCGGAGGTTCTCAGCCATCCATACTTGATTTCCAATCTTTACGGTACAGTAAATTTCGCCATCGCGATCGTCCACCAAGGTTCCATATTCAAACTTGGGAGCATTTTTCATCAGGTAGGAACCTAACTCGCTATCTTTTACATTTCTTGTACTGGCTAAACCATCCGTAAGCATAAAAAACCACTTATTTTTACAAATTCTGTAATTTTTCAAATCTTTGTTGATTTGAACGCTTTACAGGTTGCAAAAGACGTGCCAATTAAGTTATGAATTACGAGATATGAGATATGAGTTACGAGATACAAGATATGAGATATGAGTTCCTAAGCACTTTTCTATATTTGGCGGCATGACTGCAGAAGAACTTTACAATCGTCTTAAGACTATCCAGCCTGGCGCTGTCCTTTGCACCTACTCCATGGAAAAATGCGAGCAGATGCTCCCCCTCATCAACGAAATCAACGAACTGAAGAAGGAACGGGACGCCGTGATCCTGGCCCACAGTTACGTTGCCCCGGAAATCATCCTGGGTGTTGCCGATTACGACGGCGACAGCTTCAAACTGAGCCAGGACGCCACCAAGGTGAACGCCAAGACCATCGTGTTCTCCGCAGTGCGATTCATGGGCGAAACCGCAAAGATCCTGAACCCCACCAAGGACGTTCTGATCCCCGGCCCCCTCACCGGTTGTAGCCTGGCCGACTCCATTACCGGAGCCGAAGTCCGCGCCCTCCGCGAAAAGTATCCGGATCACACCTTCGTCTGCTACATCAACACCACCGCCGACGTGAAGGCAAACTGCGACGTTTGCGTCACCAGTTCCAACGTGATGAAGATCGTAAGCTCTCTGGAAAACGATAAGATCGTTTTTGTCCCCGATGGTCTCATGGGTCAGAATTTGATTGATGAAATGAAGAAGCGCAACATCAAGAAGGAAATCGTCCTCCATAGCGGTTGCTGCTATGTGCACGAAACCTACGATTCCGAACTGATCAACTTCTTCCGCAGCCAGAACCCGAATTTGAAGGTGGTGAGCCACCCCGAATGCCACCCGGGCGTAGCACTCCTTAGCGACTACGTGGGCAGCACCGGCCAGATGGTTACCTACATCAAGGAACAACCGGAAAACACCCCGTTCCTGCTCCTTACCGAATGCGGTCTGAACGCTCGTATGCAGTACGAGTTCCCCAACAAGACCTTCATCGGAAGCTGCAGCATGTGTAAGTACATGAAGTCCAACTCTCTTGAAAACATCCTGGAAACCCTCCGTCACCCGGAAGCAGCCCAGCGCGTTGAAATGGACGAAGAGACCCGCGTCGCCGCCAAGAAGTGCATTGACGCCATGTTCTATTACGCAGCGAAGTAGAGACTAGAAACTAGGGTATAGGGTACAGGGTCTAGAATTTAAGAACCTAGCCCCTAAAGAATATGAAGAAAATCGCATCCATTCTCTTGTTGCTTGCAGGTCTGTTCTGTACGCAAGCCTGGGCTGAAGATTACTGGCCCAAGTCCTACTTCGTGAAGGCAGGTTTTAACGTTGCCTACAGCAACGGGGACTTGAACGAACGGGCCATCTCTCTGGAAGATACCACTGGCGAGAAGATGAAAGTATATCCTCCCGACTTAAGCCTCATTCCCTCTCCGGAAATTGAGCTTGGCGTGAACATGCGTTTCTTCTCTCTTGCAGTAACGTTCCAATACTCCTCGCTCTCCGAAAGCTTAACCGATTACGAAGATCCAGACCCCACCGCCATTTCCCTGTGGCGTTTCGGTTTTGAGTTTACCTACAACCTCAACTGGCCGGAAGATTTCCAGGTGGGACTCGGTCTCGGTTATTCCTATACCACTATTTACGTCGGTAATTCAGCTTATATGGACGGTGAATCATACCGTTCCCGACTGCTTGGTTCCGGCGTTGGCTTTATCTTGAACGCCCATTATTACTTTACAGATCACATCGCCGTTGTACCCTCTGTAAAAATCTACGAGAACTGGTTCAAGAACGTCTACACTGGGCCCTCTGAGCTTTGCGATCTGGATCCCTACAAGTGGCAAACCTTCTTTACCGCTGGTCTTTCCATCCAGTACCAATTCTAAGGAACTTCTATCATGAAACTACTCAAGGGTATTTCCGCTCTAATTTTCCTGCTTGCGCCTACCCTTTGGGCAGCACCTAAGCCGGTCACTTTCTTTGGACAAGCGGGTTTTGGACTTCTCGTATCCAAAGGCGATATGAATGATTACGTCCTGAAAGTGGAGGACAAGAATGGAGTCAAAGGTAACCTCCACCCTTCCACCTTGTCCGTCCTGGGCAGCACCGATTTTGCCCTTGGCGTAAATATCAAGGAAATTTCCCTGGCACTGAATCTCCAGTACTGGACTTCGGAACAGAACTTGACTGCCTATCCGGACCAGACCTTGGAAAGAGACACCCGCATTATGCGCCTGGGTGTGGAATTCATCTACAACATTTTCTGGCCAGAATTTTTCCAGGCGGGCCTCGGTGCAGCAGCCTCTCTTGTAAGCATCAAGACCGACGACAACCTGTTCTATGGGGCAGATACCTATGACGCAGACTTTACCGGCATAGGCTTCGGTTTTATAGCCAACATCCACTACTTTATTACGGATCATATTGCCATGGTCCCCGCATTGAAGTTCTACCAGAATTGTTTTTTTGATGTAGATGCCAAGCGCATCGAAGACGATGCCATGAATCATGATATGTGGCAGACAATGATTTTGGTTTCACTTACCGCTCAGTATCAATTCTAAAGGTTTTCATCTAAAAGACTGGATCGTATGAAAAAGCTCGCAAAACTTTCTTCTATCGTCGCCCTTCTCGCTTCCGCAGCATCTTTCGCTATGGACGACCAGGGCTGGGCATCCACCTATGAATCCCTGGCTGCATTCGACAGCAAGATTCCCGTATACGGCAACCGTCCCGGTTACGTAAAGCCCATCATCACCAATCTGGGCAACGTACTGAACAGCAACTGGTTCGTAAGCGCAGAAGTGGCCAAGAGCATTAGCTTTGAAGCGGGCCTTCCCATCTCCATCATTCCTATTAACGATGATGACCGCTCTTTCAAGGAAAAGAATGCATTGGGCGTAGCCACAGACAATCCCACCATCTTCGGCGAAAACCACGATATGACACAGCCCTATGATGGTCGCGTCTATGGTAATGAAACCTTGAACGGTCTGGGCGTATTTACTTATCCGTACCTGCAGATTGGTGCTAGCATGTTCCACGCCCGCGCAGTCCTTCGCTGGATGATGCTTCCCGCCATTAGCGAACTTCGCGGTTTCAGCGATTTCGGTTTCGGCCTGCAATATAGCTTTGGTCATTTCTTCCAGTACATGCTTCCCCCTGCGGCACAGGGCCTGAACGTAAGCCTTGGCTTTGGATACAACACCAGCAGCATTAGCTACCGTCCCGAAGATTACAAGGGCCAGCTGGATCTGGACATCTCCACGCTAAACATCTCCCTCATTCTCGGTTACAAGCCTGTTAAGTTTGTTGAAGTGATGATGTCTCTGGGATACCAGTCTGCTGAAATGGCTTCCAGCGGAAAGCTGACCTGTATGGCTCTGGACAAGAACACAGGACTTACAAGCGCCTTCTACGGCCAGACCATCAATCCCGACTTAACCGTCAAGGGCAACAACGGCTTCCGTTTCGGTCTTGAAGTCGCATTCCATCTGGGCGCATCCTTCAACCCTGTGGTGGGCTTGGATTACGCAGGCAAGACCAGCTACACCACCAACATCCTTTACTTCAAGCAGCAATTCGGCACCGACAAGACTCCGGATGAAATTGCCAAGGAAAAGGGCTACGTTCGCGGAGGCAATCCTGAACCCGCCGAAGACAAGAACGCAAGTGTACGTGAAAAGGCAGATGAAGCCTACGAAGAAATGAACGAAGAAGAATAACCGAAAAAAGAAGGCATCAAAATGATCACATTCCTGATTGGCGTGGCTATCCTCATTGGCGGCTACTTTACTTATGGAAAGTTCGTAGAACATGTGTTCGGCCCCGATGATCGCAAGACCCCCGCTACCGAAAACCCCGACGGCGTGGACCGCCTGGTTCTCCCTCATTGGAAGAACATGCTGATCCAGCTTTTGAACATTGCAGGTATCGGTCCTGTGATTGGCGTGATTCTGGGCATTAAGTTTGGTGCCATCGTCTTCATCCTTCTCCCTCTGGGAAACGTCTTGGGCGGTGCCGTCCATGACTACTTCAGCGGTATGGTGAGCATGCGTAACAACGGTTACAACGTGCCAGCTCTTTCCCGCAAGTTCCTGGGCAAGGGCCCCTCTAAAATTGTGATGACCTTGATTTCCGTGGCATTGATCCTGGTGGGCGCCGTATTTACCAATACTCCCGCACAGCTCATTAACACCCCCATCCTGGTGGGCAGTCATGTGTCTCCCACTCTGTTCTGGGTGGCTGTGGCTTGCATTTTCATCTACTACTTCCTGAGCACCTTCTTCCCCATCGATAAGATTATCGGCCGTATCTACCCCGTGTTTGGCGGTCTTCTGATTCTTGCATCCCTGGCAATTCTCGTGGGTATCGCCCCCAACCTAAACGTTCTGGACAACATCAGCTTTAGCGACTTTGGCAGCAACTTCAATAAGCATCCTGCAGGTCAGCCCATTCTTCCCATGCTGTTCGTCACCATTGCTTGCGGAATCATTAGCGGATTCCATAGCACCCAAAGTCCTCTGGTTGCCCGCACCGAATTTTCCGAAAAGACAGGCCGTCAGACCTTCTACGGCATGATGATTCTGGAAGGCCTCATTGGCATGATCTGGGCTGCCGGCGGCATGTACATCTACCACAAGTTCCCGGAACTGATTACTGGCGCAAGCGGCGTCAAGGTCCTGAGCACTCTGGTGAACGACGTTCTGCCCTTCGCACCCATTTCCGTCCTGGTGGTCGTCGGCGTAATCGTTTTGGCAATCACCAGTGGTGATACCAGCCTTCGCAGCCTTCGCCTGACCATTGCAGAACTGTTCGGCATCGATCAGGCTTCTACCAAGAATCGCCTGCTGTTGACAGTCCCCATGTTCGCTATCTGCCTGGCCATTATTTTCTGGAGCAACCTGGACAAGGAAGGCTTCAACATCCTGTGGAATTACTTCAGCTGGAGTAACCAGCTCATGGCCGTCTGTAGCCTTTGCGTTACCGTGGCTTATCTTCGTAGCAAGAACAAAAATTTCTGGATTGCACTTCTGCCTTGCATGTTCATGGTGTTCATCACCGCCTTCTATATTCTGTGGGTGAGCCCCACTAACCTGAAGGGCGCTCCCGTTGGATTCGGCCTGGAATACAACACCGCAAGAGCCTTGGCAGTCTTTATCGCCGTTGGCCTTGGCGTGTGGCTTGTGAAGCGCGGCAAGAAATTGACCACCATGGCCAACTTCGATCCGGACAAGTGGAACTCCGAAATCGACGAAAAGAACAAGTACCAGCCGAAATAAAATTCGACGCACATGGATCTTCAGGGGACCATTAAATCCATCACTTTCCATAGTCCGCAAAATGGTTTTACCGTCTTGCGCATTATGGATGCAGAGTCCAAGAAAGTGGTCATCGTGACCGGAACCCTTCCCGCCCTAAACGTTGGCGAAAACGTCAAATTCCAGGGTGATTGGGGAAGCCACCCCAAATACGGAAAGCAATTCAAGTGCACCGGTTTTGAGCTGATCGCCACCAGCGATGACAGCGACGTGGTCACCTTCCTGGGAAGCGGAATCTGCCCTGGAGTCGGTCCCAAGACCGCGCAGAATATTTACGACATCTTCGGCGAAAGCACCTTCGATATTTTGGACAATCATCCGGATCAGTTCCTGGAGCAAAAGATTAAGGGTCTGCCCAAAGCCAAGGCCATGATTTTTTTAGCACGTTGGCATGAAGTCCGTCATAGCCGCGAGACCATGATGTTCCTGTACAGTCACGAGATTGTAGGAAGTGTAGCCAAGAAAATCTGGATGAAGTTCGGCCAGGGCACCATCGAGAAGATTCGTGAAAATCCCTACATTCTCTGCGAGGAAGTTTACGGCATCGGGTTCCTGAAGGCAGACGAAATCGCCATGAAAGTTGGCATCCCTAAGGATAGCCCCATGCGATTGCAGGAAGCCCTCCTGTACACCCTGCAGGAAGCCGCCATGAGCGAAGGCCATACGTACCTTCCCAAGGACAATCTGATTGGCCGCACCTTAAAGAATCTGCGTATCGATTACTACGATGATGATTCCATCAACACCTTGATGGATCTGTTCGAGGACGCCTGTGCCACGGGACGCATCCGGCGCATTGACGACGATTGCTTTTTCCCGCCCCTGTTCCGTGCGGAAGAAAAAATCGCGACGGATCTCCTTTGCCGTATTAACGACCAGGAAGAATTCATCAGTCCCGAATACATCAACCGAGAACTGATCGACTGGGAACGCGACCATAAATTCGCCTTCGATCCCATCCAGCGGGAAGCCATCACCAAGGCACTTTCCCATAAGGTTTTCATCATTACAGGCGGTCCCGGCACCGGAAAGACCACCATCCTAAAAGGCATTCTCCATCTGGCGCGGAAAATGGGCGAAAGCATTTTGCTTGCAGCCCCTACAGGTCGCGCCGCCAAACGCATGGGAGACTGCTGTGGCGAAAAGGCAAGCACCATCCATAGGCTTCTGGAAGTGGATCCTGTTTCCCGAAAGTTCGTGAAGAACTCCGAGAACCAACTGCAGTGCAAACTCCTGATCGTGGACGAATTCAGTATGGTGGACACCTGGCTAGCATCGTCCCTGCTGGAAGCCGTTGGCGAAAGCACCCGCATTGTATTTGTGGGGGACGCAGACCAGCTGCCCAGTGTCGGCCCCGGAAACGTCCTGAACGACCTTCTCCGCAGTCCAAAAATTCCAAGCGTCCGCCTACAGCACATTTTCCGTCAGGCTGGCGACAACGATATTGCCGCAAAATCCGCCCAGATTAACAAGGGCATTACGCCGTCCCCGCTGGATGGCCCCAACTTTCACTTTATGCCCTTCGAGACTCCCGAGGAATGCAAGAGCTACCTGCAGGACCTGATCGCAAAAGGCATCAAGAGCAAGCTGGACATTAACCTCATCGAACAAATGCAGGTTCTTGTTCCCATGCGGAAAGGCCCTCTGGGAATTTTCGAATTGAACCCCTTCCTGCAATCATTGCTGAATCCTGCCGCACCACGCCATAAAATGCAGGGCGTGGAATGGAGCAACGGCGATCGCGTCATGCAAATCAAGAACAATTACGAGAAGAACGTATTCAACGGGGACGTAGGCATTATCTGGCGTGTGGACGCCGCCAACAAGAAAATCACCGTCTTCTTTGACGACAAGACCGTGGACTACGAAGAAGACGAACTGGAAGAACTGACTCTGGCTTATGCATGCACCATCCACAAGAGCCAGGGTAGCGAATACCCCGCCGTCATCGTGGTTCTGGATAGCAGTCATTCCATCATGCTCCAGCGAAACCTGGTCTATACCGCCATCACCCGCGCCAAGGGCCATGTATGGATTCTCTCGGCCCCAGGCGCCTTTAACCAGGCGGTTCGTAACAGCAGAAGCAACAAGCGTTTCACCCGCCTCACAGAAAGACTCTCGTAAGCCGCACAAAACCAGCCAGCAAAAAAGCCCGCGACGTTCATCGCAGGCTTCTTTTAGATTCTTCGACTTCGAACCTTACGGTTCTTCGCTCAGAATGACATGGCGAGGCAGACCTCGCTCCAGATTACAGGTCAACCACTTCAGTCCAGCCGAACGGGTCTTCACATTCAGCAAACTGGATTGCAGTGTACTTGGTGAAGAGTTCGGTGCACACAGGACCCGGGTTCACGCCATCACCATAGGTGAAGGTCTTGTTTGCAACGGGGTCCACGATCTTCTTGATCGGGGTGATCACAGCTGCGGTACCGCATTCTGCAGTTTCAGAGAATTCAGCCAGTTCTTCGAAGGTCACCGGGCGCTTTTCAACAGTGTAGCCCAGGTATTCAGCAAGCTGCTGCAGGCTCTTGTTGGTGATAGACGGCAGAATAGATTCGGACTTCGGGGTAACGTAGGACTTGCCCTTGATACCGAAGAAGTTTGCCGGACCGCATTCGTCGATGTACTTCTTTTCCTTGGCATCCAGATAGATGGTGCTGGAGTAGCCAAGCTTCTTAGCTTCGGCAAGAGACTGGAGGGAAGCAGCGTAGTTACCGCCAACCTTCACAGTACCGGTACCCTGAGGAGCGGCGCGGTCGTAGTTACGGCTGATCATCATGTCAACGGGCTTGAAACCATCCTTGAAGTAAGGACCCACGGGGCAAACAAACATCATGAACAGGTATTCGTCAGCGGGCTTCACACCAACTTCTGCACCGGTACCGATGAGGAGCGGGCGGATGTAAAGGGTTGCGCCATGGCCATAAGGCGGAACAAAGCGAGCGTTCAGCTTGGTCACCAGGTGAGCCATTTCGCGGAACAGTTCGATAGGCGGAACAGCCATGAGGACGCGGTTTGCAGTGTTCTGCATACGCTTTGCATTTTCGTCTACGCGGAACAGACGGACCTTACCGTCCTTGCCGGTGTAAGCCTTGAGGCCTTCGAAACCTTCCTGACCGTAGTGGAGGCAGGTTGCGGCCATGTGGATGCTGATGTTCTTGTCGGAGGAGACTTCAATCTTGCCCCACTGACCATTGCGGTAGTAGCAACGAACATTGTAATCGGTGTCGGAGTAACCGAAGGGAAGAGTCTTCCAATCCACGTTATTCAAATCAATCTGCATATTGCGACCTTTTATAAGGCGTCACAAGGCGCCAGAGTTAAAAATTTCTGCTTGAAAAAATATAAAAGTCTCGGGGAAATGAGCCGGTATTATTGAGAAAAAAGGGTAAAATTGCGGGCTTTTAACGTTCCGCCATTCGTCCGCTAGAAAGCCCCCTCACAGGCACCATGGTGACATTATCCTGGTCATCCACAATAACGGCGGCCCCCGCAAGAAAGTTCGGCCAGTAATATTCATCACCGTACTTATAGTAGTCCATCCCGATTTCTCCGTCCGTAATGGAAATCATCAAAGGCGCCACAAAAAGATCATGGGTAACGGCAAAGGTGATATCATGCATTTTGCCGTAGGTAAAATGATTACGAACAAACTCCATAGTTCTTTCCTTGGCATTGTAAAAAGCAAGATCGCAATAGTAGTCATCCACCTCATAAGCCATCTTTGTATACGCGGCCATATTGTTTCCAGAGGCGCACATGCTCATGTAGGAGCCATCTTTTAAGTACCAGTCATAACGTAAGTCGTCATTCCATTCATGAACAATGCTATCACAATTTTCCCTGGTAAACTCCTCCACCTTTTGCCCCTTGCCTTCAGCAATGCGATAACCTGTTTCCAAGGTCCGGAGATAATCCGTATGCATGAAATAGAAATCCGAATAATCCTTCAATCTGCGCCCTAGCTCACGAGCCTGCTCCGCACCATTCGCATTCAAGGTATCGTCATAACCGCTTTCACCGGCATTACGTTCCCCATGTCGAATGATAAAGGCAACCTTCTCGTTTTCCTGTACGCACGGGA
This sequence comes from Fibrobacter sp. UWEL, assembly GCF_900142535.1. Lineage (NCBI taxonomy): Bacteria > Pseudomonadati > Fibrobacterota > Fibrobacteria > Fibrobacterales > Fibrobacteraceae > Fibrobacter > Fibrobacter sp. UWEL. The sequence goes on along the minus strand of NZ_FRBE01000013.1, from coordinate 23,107 downwards.
GAACATTTTCTATGGGAACGAAGTCATTTTTTGTGCTACGAATTTCTTCGCAAGTCGCGCTGGAACTACTTGATTGTTCCGCGTCCGCGCTACTTTCTGCCGCGACGTCACTGGACAACGAGTCCCGTTCATCGGATTGGGAACCGTCCGAAACGCTGTTACTGCAGGCCACTAGCAAAACCGCGGCAATGGAGATCACAACTTTCAAAATCATACTACTAAAATATAAGCGTTTTTTTTCGCATTAATATTGCCAATACATCAGCAACACCTAATGCAAGATAAAGTAATGTGCAAAGAATAAACCGCCCGGATTTTCGCCAAAAAGTTCTATAAAATCAAAAGATTTTTAGAATTCGTGAAAAACAAGCCAAAAAGATTTTCATTTTTCGTGATTTTTCAGCAAGATTTTTATTTTTCGTGAAAATACCCTCAGCTAAAGCTGAGGGATATGTTCATCATCTACACAAAGAAAAATACGATTAGTCTTTAATACAGCGAACGGAGTAGCCGTTGTTCTTGAAACTATCATTCGGATTAACATACTTGGCGTAGTAATACAAATATATGAGGTAGGCGCCACGTACATCAGTCTCCGTAGCACTCCAGAAGCGAGAAAATTTACCAACACCGTCGAAACTGCCACGACCTTCTTTGTAGCCTACTGGGAGAGCCGAGAAACCATAAGTATCTATTCCGTTACCATTGTTGTACCAGCCACTAACAGACTTTAGGGCCCTGCCCGCAACATCCTCACCGCCAACCGCGGAAAGCAACGTGTTCAATTCGGCATAGCTAGGCAAGTGCCAGTCGTTGGGGCAAATACCCTGAATAGATTTTTCTGCGAGAGCGTCTGCAGTAAGTCTGTCGCACTCCACTCCAAATCCACAGGTCTGAGGATTGTCAACGTCGTCGGCCAAGGCAACAGAGTCAATGGCCGCAGCCCAGGTGTAAAAGCGACCATATTTTACGCAGGAGTCAACATAGCCTTTATAGCACCAGCTACGTTCCTTAAGGCTAGTAGTCTTGATGGAATCCGCGTAATTCAAATTCTGGGCCATCCAGGTTTGGCAATTTGCATTGTCACTGTCGCAGATTTCAACAGTCTTGTACACCTGGTAATCGCGGGTATCCAACAACTCGCCGTAGGTAATTTTCGGATTCAATTGTTCCGTGGGGGCGTAAGTGCAGACATGTCCGGCTGGGCATTCCGTTGTGTAAGGAATGAGTTGTACAACTTCAGATGAACTACTTGCTACACTACTGCTAGATTCCTCGCTCGACGAGCTTGGAATGACACTCGAAGAGGAACTTTCGACAACACTAGAAGATGACTCTGCTCCGTCATTGCGAGAACTCGAAGAGTTCGTGGCGATTGAAGATGAACTAATGGAAGATTCATCATCCTTGGCGCTGGTTCCGGAGTCTCCACCACAGGCAACAAATCCTGCAGACAAAACCAAAGTGCAAGTCAAAACCGAAATCTTATAAATGATCCTCATAGCCCTCATTCCTTTTAACCGTTTAGGTTCTTACGCCCTAAAAGTGTAAAAAAACGAGACATTCGTCAATCGATAACAAGGCGAGAGCAGCGGCAACCACATAAAAAAAGGAACAAACCTGTTCGAGTCGGCATTGTCGAACTGCGTCGACAATCTAGCAAAACGCACTCATAAACGCAAAATATCTAGTTTTTTAGTATTTATAAATGCAAATTATTGACTTTTTGAGAAAATCCGTCTTTATCGACGAAGGTCAAAAGATCCCAAACCAGGGTCGCGCAGTCAAATTGCAGATCGATTCCCGCCCGAAAACTACGATGCGTTCCTGGGGGAATGAATCAACGATTTACACAAGTTGTTTCAACGCCGACACAACATCGGAATAGGTCAAGTTCTTTGCATATTCAAATTGTTGCGAATAATTCTTCCACAATAGCATCAAATCTTCACTAGACTCTATTCTTTCCAAAATTTCCTTTGAGTTTCCGATTCTTTCAGCAGATTCCCTGTGCTTAGAAGTCGCTTCCAAAGCCTTTTCAAAAACGGTTTTATCATACTTGCAGCTTTTCGTCAAGGCATAGACATCATAAAAATCTCTAGGCCGCGTATTAAAAACAGAGCGACTCAAAATTGTTTCCACTTTCTCCGCCAGAATAGTTTCCAGGTTATACCCCAGCAATCGTATTTTCACAGAGTCATCTATCGCGCCAGCAATCGTCACCCGTTCGGGCGAAGGAGTAATTGCATCTCCCGTTGAAACATCAATCGTCATCGGAACGTCAATGAATTCATATTTCGCATCCAAGAAGACGCGAAACCCTCCATAGAAATCATCTTCACGGATCGGCTCCAAGCGATTTACGCTCAAGGAAAATCCATCTTCTAAATCCATTGAGCATATTTCTTGCAATGTACTTTTCAGAACATCCGGATTCAAGTCCAGCCCCTGCAGGGTCATATCCAAATCCATAGTAGATCTTCGGCTAAGCCCAAGAGTTGCAGCAATCAGCATGCCGCCCTTAACAACAAACTTGTCCCTATAAGGAGACTTGCTCAAGCGCAGCATGAATCGTTCAAACATCAGATTTTGCAAAAGGACTTGAGGCGGAATTCTCAACTCTTTCGCCCTATTGCGAATGGAGGCCTTGAGGCTCATTGCATTTTTCAAAGCAAGACCTCCAAATAGCTCTTCAGGATTTTAGACACTCGAAGTTTTTTTGAATAGTCCGCAAGTTTATTTAAGTCCTTACCATTCCAGGCGGCATACGCTTTTACCGCAGACAAAAGCAATTCATTGCTTACCCTGGAGCGATTCTTGATCAGGTCGCATATAGTCCTTTCCAAGTCGTAGCAACGGACTAAATTTCCAAAGGGGGTTTTTAGCTCGGTCACGCCCAAATCAAACAACTCTGACTTGCAGGTAAAAACCTTGCAAGTTCTTTTTATGAGCGTAGAAGGGGCTCGCCCATAGGGGACAGTCACGGAATGTTCAAAAGGAGTCCTTTCAGAAAGACCATGTAAAAAGAGAGCAGTCTCGTGCGATACGATCAAATTTTGGGAACGGCTCGCAATCATGAAAATTTCATCAGGAACAGCATCTGGCAAAACATACTGTCCCTGGGCAACGCGCACCAACTCCCCTAGCTTACACAAAGAAGACAGTTGCGCTCGAGAAACTCCCGCGGATTCAGCGTTTGAATTAAGCACCATCCCATTGTACTGCGCAGACACATCCTTCAACAAATCAACTTTTGACACGCAACCCCCAACAAAAAACATTCGTCATAAAAATATATTCTATTTTATGATATTTGTCAAGTGCTTTTTGCGGGTATATCAAGCTAGGAAATTACCAATTCGTCAACGGCAGTCAACAGTCTTGACACATTCGGAATTAACGCAACAGCAATTTCTGATTGATTTCGATTTCAAGGCCTACGTAACAGCCCGTTTTATGGGGGTCAAACTTTTTGCGGAGAGCGGTGCAGAGGCCATCGGTTTTGCCCTGGTAAGGATAATTGCGACGGACTTTGTACTGGGGGAATCTTACGCGGATTTCGGCGACGATGATGTCAGCAATTTCTCGTTCTGCAGGGCGACTAGGGTCGTAAAGGATCCCTATATCGGCTTTGCGGGTGCGGCCATCTAGTATAGGAGTAAAACTGTGAATGGCCAAGTGCACGATTGCAGGCAGGACACACCCTGCTTTAGAAGGATCCTCACTGATTTCGGGTAAGTTCTGCACCACGAATTTTTCCACTTCACCCCAGTAGGATTCGTGATAGGCGATTCCCGCGGGGCTCGCAAACTTGTTGTTCCGCAAGCTACGATTCAAGTCCACAAAAAGTCGGGAGTAGCGCCCGGAGCTGTAAAAATCCGGTTTGAACTTTGACACAAGTTCTTCGTACACAGCGAAAGCACCGATGTCGTAACCTCGGTGAGAATCGAGATCTTCTTGGGAGATTCGCAGATCCTTCACCCGGGCTGGCAATTCGTTGCTGGCGTGCTCGCAGGTGATCATTAATTTGAAATCATTTTGAGACATGCATTAGATCCTTCGACTTCGCGCTCCGCGCTTCGCTTAGGATGACACTCTTCATCTTTCATTGTTAATTGTTCATTGTTAATTGTTCATTCCTCTATGTCATAGAGTTCGTTCTCGGCAAGGCAGCGGGAAAGGCGTCCGTATTCGCATACGAAATCGTCGCGGCCCGGGTCTGCGCCAACGTTCTTTACCAAGGCGCTGGCGAGGGTCCCGCGCTTGAACATCTTGCGGAGCAATTCCTGGGAGTGTCCAGAGATTTTTCCCTTAACCACCTGGAAGATATGCTGTACCACTTCGCCTGCGGTGATTTCGTTTGCGTTAATACCCCACACGTTGAGGAAGGCCCGATCGCTAACAACTGTCTTTTCAGCGAAGCGAGTGCAGTCCAATAGAATCTTTGCCAGCGCCGACGTATCCAAACTGCGAACGGCCGCAGAAACCGATCCCAGATTCGCGCCACTAAAGGCGCCCTCCACCAGGCCCTTTAACGCAGCAACTTCCCACTCCGCAATGGCGATATCCGCATCGGGGCATTCCTGAATATCCACCAGACGAATCTCAATGGCACCGCGGTCAAAGCGAGCGATGGCCCCGCGACTATTCAAGAAGAAATGATTCAGCAAATGCTCCGGATCGTAGGGCGCAATATCCGCCTTCACCTTCTCGAAAATCTGCTTGTTGTACTCGTCATAAGTGAAAGCCGCCTCAGGAATGACTTGCCCCGCAATACTGGGAACTCGGTCCTGATTATGGCGGTAAGTTTCTATGCGGCCATCACGAAAACCGCAGTACGCGCCATCCAAAAACGGGCTGGATGCCGCAATGGCGGGAATCAGCGGCAGCAAGGCACGAATGGCAGCATGCAGTTTTCCGAATTCCTCATCGCCATTAAAACTCAGGTTAATATGAGTACTCTGCAGGTTAGCCCAGCCATGGCCCTTGCAGTTAAAAATGCGGTCGTAAGTCTCGTAAATTTCATTGCAGTCATAAGGCCACAACTGCATCGTCGCCGGATCCATAAAGGGATGGGCCGCACTTGGCAAAAGCATGGCGTTAATAGATTTCAATTTTTCGTTGGCCCGCAAAATTTCCTTATGGAATTGCCCGCCCAGATTTTTAAGATTATCAACCGGTGATGCGCATTTCAATTCTAGCACATGGCTCACCAGCTCGTTGGAAAGTCCGATGGGGCCGTACTCCACATCGGAAAGTTGCTCGCCGTTCTTGTCCTTTCCCAGAGGCACATCGGCACGAGGGAGAACATCTAAAGTATCCCGGTCAACGATCATGTATTCCATCTCGATGCCGTATTTTTGCCATAACTTGTAGTTGGTCATAATTATTCTCCAATCGTCATCCTGAGCGGAATGCCGAAGGCATGGAGTCGAAGGATCTAGATCCTTCACTTCGCTTCGCTACGTTCAGGATGACATCGTTCGTTGATACGTTCAGGATGACGTATGCGGTACGTCCTATGGTCGTTATAAATAAAACTCTCTTTCGTGTTGTAGAATCTTCTGCTGCGCAGCATTCAAGCGGTCTTCGATGCGGTGGCGCAAGGATCGCATGATTGCCGTATAAAGTTTTTTCTTTCCCACCTGATCTTCAATGCCCGCGTCAATGCTGGGATTGTCATTGACCTCCACCACAATGGGCTCCCCCTTCCACTCCTTCAGATCTACACCATACAGGCCATTACCGATCATGCTGCAAATCTTCAGCGCCGTTTTCACCACGCCGTGGGGCACACTTTCAATAGGCAGGCAATCAAAGTTTCCGCAGATTTCATCCTTATCCTTACTTTCCCAGTTGTAAATCTGCCAGTGATCCTTGGCCATGTAATATTTGCAAGCGTAAATGGGCTTTCCATCCAGCACGCCAATACGCCAGTCAAAATCCGTAGGAGTAAATTCCTGGGCAATAAGCAGGTCGCTATGTTCAAACATCTGATCCAGAATCTTCTCCAGTTCCTCCTTATCCTTAGCCTTTTTCACGCCCATAGAAAAACTGGAATCCGGCGACTTGATAACCATAGGGAATCCGATTTCCTTTGCCAGAGTATGGCGATTTTCGGAATGAGCAATAATGGTCTTGGGAGTATGAATTTTTGCAGCCTGCATCAACTCCTGCAAATACACCTTGTTAGAACAACGTAATATACTGTCAGGATCATCAATCACAGCAATACCAAGGGATTGAGCGCGACGGGCAAAACTGTAAGTATAATGATTCACGTTAGTGGTTTCACGAATAAACAAAGCGTCAAACTCCCCCACTCGTGCATAATCTTTCTTGGTAATCAGTTCCACACGAAAGCCCGTTTCTTCGGCGGCTTTCACAAAATTCTGAATGGCCTGAGCATTGCTGGGCGGCTCCTTCTCATCGGGATTGGTAAGGATGGCCAAATCGTACAAGTAGTCTTCATCAGGGGCGCTGGCGTAACGGTTCTTTGTAAAGTATTCCTGGGCAAACTTGTTCACCATTTCCATGTGGGTCTCAGGAATTTCATCCACACAAATGGGGCGAATACTTTGGATAAACCACTTCTGCTTAAACACGAATTTGGCGCGGAGCAGCGGGGCCTGGAAAAGTTTGTAAAGTTCCTGGGAAAGTTCCAAGTACTGGGGGCTCACATTCTGGCCGAAATAAATACTTAGAACAAATTCTGTTCCCGTTAGTTTGTGCAAACTATGCTGGATCAGATTATCAATTTCATCGGAAATATGTTTGATCACCGCCGTGGTCTTGAAATCGCGCATGTTCTTGACCCCGGGAATCACCTTATGCCCGCGAGCCTCCGCCAGCAATGACACATAATAGCCCTTGCTTTGATAGGAGTAATCCCTGCAAAGGTTAAACACGCGAGTGTTTTTTTCTCCAACGTACTTTTGGGAAATCAGGTAATCCTGTGCGGATACCACATCAACGCCTGGAACATTCAATTTCCAGTTCTTCGGGTTATTCACCACGATTATTTTTTTCATGATTATGCCTTTTCAATCACAAGCACGTTGCCGTCGTAGGTCATGACGCCAAGCAAGATGCTATGCAAAAATCTGAATTTGTCGACCTTATAGTAAGGGTTCTTATGTAAGGGATTGGTGCAGTCCGGATCCGCCACCATGAACTGGTTCTTTTCATCTAGCCCGTAAGCCACCACAAAATGGCCGCAAGGATCCCCGTGAATATCGTCGAAAACGGACTTGTCATTTTCGTCGGTAAATTCACGCATGCACTGGTACAAATAAGTGGCCGAAAGACCGCAAAGAACAGGAACGTTCTTCTTGAAATACTTCTGGAACATGGATGCCCGCAAGTCGGACATGGCCACCGTTCCGCCCAGGTCAATAAACCGGATGTACGCCTCGATGGCCTTCCGCAGCTTGGGTGCCGTTTTCGCGCGACGTAGCAAAACCAGTTTTTCCCGGAGGGCAGGCATTTTCAACCCGTTCCAGGTGGGGTCGAAAATCTTCAAGTTGTAGGAATGGATGGTCGCCTTGAACCCGCGCTTCAGAGCGTCGATTCCCAGGAACACCCCCAGGGTGCCACCTTCTTCCAGGAACTCAATTTCGGAAATAAGTTTTTTAAGGGGTATCTTGTAACCAAGATGCTCGTACACAGCGTGCAGGCTCGTGGGGCCGCAAGTGACATCGTCAGGCTGCGGCAATATTTTGATGTCCATCGTATGCCTTCTTTTTAAGACAGTCGGCGTCAACAAATTGATGCGGGCGCTGGCCTAAACTGGCGGCTGTCGGGACGTTTTCCCGGGTCGTCGATTGGACGCACCTAAAGCTAGGTATTTAAAAAATTAAGGCAAGGGGTGGACAGAGGAAAAATGAAGGAACAATTGCTGAATATGATAAGTTCCTAACCGCCGCCCATCCCTCAACGTTTCCCGTCCCTAAAATCACATTTTACTTACAAACAAATATTGTAATACGGTTTGTGAAAAAACTGCACATTTTTTGGTTGTTTTGCGGTTTTTGAAAGGCTCGCCTACCTTGCGAGCAGGTCCAAAAAAAACTAAATTGCCCTCGGTTTAAACATATTTTTCAACAGGACACGAAAAATGAACTACAATCCTCTCGCAGTTGCCTTGAACGCCGAACTTTCTGCAAACGGTTGCAAGGTCCTCGATATGCTCTCTGAACAGGGCAAGGCCATTTTCTTCCCCCGCAAGGGTATTCTTGGCCAGGGTGCCGAAGCTAAGGGCTCCGACATCAACGCTACCATCGGTACTGCTCTCGAAGACGACGGCAGCCCCCTGGTTCTGGATTGCGTTCTCAAGTCCCTGAATCTCCCCAAGCAGTCCTTCCTCTATGCCCCCAGCTTCGGTAATCCGGACCTGCGTAAGGCTTGGAAGGAACAGGTCATCAAGAAGAACCCGACCCTCGCCTCCAAGCAGTTCTCTAACCCGGTCGTGACCTGCGCTCTGACCCACGCTATCAGCTGCGCTGGCTACATGTTCCTGGACGCTGGTGACGAAGTCATCATTCCGGACCTGTACTGGGACAACTACGAACTGGTTTTCGAAAACGCCCGCGGCGCTAAGATCCGCACTTTCAATACCTTCAAGAACGGCGGTTTCGATACCGAAGCCCTCAAGGCTGCTCTCGCTGCAGGCAAGAGCGACAAGAAGGTCGTGCTCCTGAACTTCCCCAACAACCCCACCGGTTACACCGCAACTGAAACCGAAGCTGTTGAAATTGCAAAGATTTTGACCGATTGCGCCGCTGCAGGCAACAAGGTCGTGGCCCTCATGGACGACGCCTACTTCGGTCTCGTTTACGAAGAAGGCGTTACCCGCGAATCCCTGTTCGTTAAGATTGTGGACGCTCACGAAAACCTGCTGGCTGTTAAGCTGGACGGCCCCACCAAGGAAGACTACGTTTGGGGTTTCCGCGTTGGCTTTATGAGCTTTGGCTTCAAGGGTGCTACCGAAGCCCAGCTGAAGGCTCTGGAAGACAAGGCTGCAGGTACTGTCCGTGGCAACATCTCCAACGGCCCGTCCATTTCCCAGAAGATTCTTCTGGCTGCCTACCAGTCTGCTGAATACGCCGACCAGAAGGCAGAAAAGTACGCTACCCTCAAGAAGCGCTACGACATCATCAAGGAAATTCTCGCTACCCATCCGGAATACGCAGAATCCTTCGAAGCAATGCCCTTCAACAGCGGTTACTTCATGTGCGTCAAGCCCAAGGGCGTGGATGCCGAAGAACTCCGCCAGAAGCTCATCAAGGATTACAGCACCGGCACCATCATGCTGTCCGGTCTTATCCGCTTGGCCTTCTCCGCAGTTCCCACCGAAAAGCTGGGCAAGCTGTTCGACAACATCTACAAGGCTGTAAAGGACCTGCAGAAGTAATCAGCCCGCCACGGCTTGGGCGTGAAACCATCCCACGGAAAGTTTACGCCCGAAATATGGCACAAAGTTTGCTACAATTAGCATGAGCCTTTTTACAAGGCATGTAACTTTAACTGGAGGATCAATGTCCGACAACGCAATACTGAACTATGCCGGAAAGAGCTACGAGCTCCCCGTCACTGAAGGTACTGAGAACGAACACGGTCTCGATATTTCCAAGCTCCGCAAGGACTCTGGACTTATTACGCTGGATTACGGCTACCTGAACACCGGTAGTACCAAGAGCTCCATCACCTACGTGAATGGTGAAAAGGGTATTCTGCGCTATCGCGGTTACGCCATCGAAGACTTGGCAGAAAAAGCCACCTTCCCGGAAACTGCATGGCTCCTGATTTACGGCGAACTGCCCACATCTCAGCAGCTGTCCCATTTCCGTACCCTGCTGACCGAAAACGCACTCCTCCACGAAAACCTGCTGAACTTCTTCCGTCAGATGCCGCCTAATGCCCACCCCATGGGTATCTTGAGCTCCATCGTGAACGCCGTGGGTTTGTTCACCCCCCGTTTCTATGACGACGAAAACATTGCCAGCGCATTCGAACTGACTACCGCCGGCTTGATTTCCAAGGTTCGTACCATCGCTGCTTTTGCTTACAAGGCAAGCATCGGTGAACCGTTCGTGTACCCCGAAGCAGAACGCAGCTACTGCAGTAACTTCCTGAACATGATGTTCTCCAGTAAGGCTCGTCCTTACCACCCGGATCCCATCATGGAAAAGGCACTGAACACTCTCCTGATTGTTCACGCCGACCACGAACAGAACTGCTCCACTTCTACCGTCCGTATGGTGGGCAGCTCTCAGGCAAACCTTTACGCTTCTATCTGTGCAGGCATTTGCGCCCTGTGGGGTCCTCTCCACGGTGGTGCTAACCAGGCTGTGCTGGAAACCCTGCTCCGCATTCAGCAGAGCGGCATGACCATCGAACAGGTCATGGCAAAGGCCAAGGACAAGAACGACCCGTTCCGTCTCTCCGGCTTCGGTCATCGCGTCTACAAGAGCTACGACCCCCGCGCCAAGGTTCTTAAGAAGCTGATGTACCAGGTCTTCGAACGCGAACACGTTCACGACCCGCTGCTTGACATTGCTCTGAAGCTTGAAGAAGCCGCCCTGAAGGATGAATACTTCATCGAACGTAAGCTCTATCCCAATGTGGACTTCTACTCCGGTATCCTGTACCGTGCCATGGGTATCCCCACCGACATGCTCACCGTGATGTTTGCTATCGGTCGTCTGCCCGGCTGGATTGCCCACTGGAAGGAAATGCACGACGATCCCAACTCCAAGATCAACCGTCCCCGCCAGATTTATACTGGCTTCAACCAAAGACCTTGGGTGGACCGCGACAAGCGTTAACAGAAATGCCTCGCAGCGACAAACTGCGAGGTTTTCTTTTTGATTTTCATTTTATCCCAGCAGGAACAGCCCGCTGGGATTTTTTTCAAAGATCCCTGAACGCTAGCCGAAGGGCTATCTCAGGCGGCGCAATCCCTTGGGCATGGGCACCTCGGTTCCGTCTTCCTGCAGCAGGTAGATGTTGTCCAGACTGATGTAGCCCACACCGCTATGACGGGCGCGGAAGTTGATGGTCTTGATCTTGGTAGGATCCAGCTGGGGGATTGTCTTGCCCCAACCTTCCTGGGCCATGTTTTCCCAGATGAGGGTATCGCGCATCCAGTTGCCGCGGGTGGTTTTCAGGCGGACCATGAATTCGTCGTAATCCTTCACCTGGTCGCTCTGGACCTGCACTTCGATATAGCCATCGGGATTGTTGTGGTTGGTGGCATAGTCAAACACCACACCTACAGACTTCTTGATTTCCGGAGGAACCACATAGTAAGCGCCAGAGTAGTTGGGCCAACCCTGAGTAGGCGGCTGTTCGATGTGGAAGTCATGACGGATAAAGCCACCATGGGGCGGATTTCCGTTAAAGACCTTGGCGTTCATTTCTGTATTGCCTTCGCCCACCACCGGGAACCATTCCACAGCGTCCAGGCCGTTATCGAAGTTCTGCAAAATACTTGTGGTACGATACTTGCCACGAATGCGGAACGGAATCTTTTGGACAGTCTTCTTGCCGCCCAGGCCAGTAACGGTCAGTTCCATTTCAGTACCCTTGGCACCAGTGCCCTGCACCACTACGGGAGTAGCCTTTGCATATTCCGGCACGGGAACCTTCACATGGAAACTTTCGATGGCGGCATCCCACTTGCCATCGTCCGGTGTAATCTTTACAGTTGCTGCAGCGCCGTTCTTTCCGAAACCAGGAACCTTGAGGGTTGCACCAGTAATCTGGCCATCCTGCTGGGAAACCGTTCCAAACAGATCCAGCGTATCGCCAAGCATCATCACCTTCTTTTCGAGGGCGGCTGCCAGAACAACAGGAGCACCTGCGTTCTTAGAAACATTGGGATTGATCTGTGCGACAACTACACCAAAAGGAGGAATGGTAATGTCCCGAGATTTCTTCACGTCAAGCTTTCTGCCACTAGGGCCCATCTTCGGATAAGGATAGGCATTCTTCTGGTCGCCCACCCACTTGAACTGTTCTTCACCGAAAACGTCCACTTCGATGGAGGCATTGTCAGCGCCTGCGCCCACGGAAGCGCGATCAATCTGCACCACCTGAGCCACGTCGCTTAAGTTTGCAAGCAAAACGCGAGCGGAATTTGCGGCGCCGTTTTTGCCCGCAGGAGAAGCCAGCGCATAGGCCACCACATCGGGATTATTGCTTTCCGCAGGAACCACAGCGAAACCCTCTTCCAGGAATCGCTTGAAAGTCATATACAGGCCGTAGTATTCTGCGGTCGGCTCCAAAGACTTCCACTTGTTCCAGGAACCTTCCTTCAAAAGGGCCGACATACTGATAGTACCCCAAGTGTCATCGGGGCTCTTGAAGAGATTACCGAATGCATCCCAGGGCAGCACCTGTAAACGGTCGCCAAAGCGCACCGCATGCTGAGCAAAAATCATGGCCATGGCAGTTGCCTGGGGGTAATCCATGAGCAAGCTATAGCCCTGAACGTTGGTGCTAAATTCAGAAAGGAACACGCGACGCTTATCTTCACCAGAAGCTGACGGGACCTTGTCCACACCCGGCAAGTGGCGCTTCATCCACACGTCCAGCGTATCCATATTGGGGCCCACATCAAGCATGGCCTTCAGCATGTCCTTGGCGTTGGCGCCGTTGGGAGTCCAGTACGGATAGTTATGCAAGTCCATCGCATCCAGGTAGCGCTTGCCGTCGGCCTTTTCCGCCTCGCCCACAATGCGCAGGAATTCTTCCATCCAGTATTTTCCATCAAGAATGCCGGCACCCTTCTGCATCATCTTGTGGGTACTGAGCAGCGGACCGTGAATAATAATCGTGGGGTCCACCGCCTTCATGGCGCGAGCGTATTCCAGGAATCGTGCGGCGTAATGGCGGGCAGAAATGGGGCCGGATTCTTCCCATTCGCCGTCCAGTTCGTTACCGATTTCCCACTGCTTAATATTGTAGCCCTTTACTTTGTTGGCGTACTTCACCCAGGCGGCAGCTTCCTTGGAAGTACCGGTACCGGCGTTCACACAGATCACAGCTTGAGCAGGCTTGCCATTGGCAGACTTAGGCAAGCCATTGATATAAGTCATGAATTCTTCAAAGTGCCAGGGAATGTTAGTCCAGTCGGTGCGAGCCTTGTCGCCGTTGCGGGTAGACATAGCGTACATTTTGTACTCGTTGCCAGCCAGCAAATCCTCACCATTACTGAACATTTTCATTTCGCGGATCTGTACACCCTTGCCCGGCAAATCCTGCAACTTAAAGCGGATTGCCACATAACGAGTGTGCACTGACTTGCCCTTATAAATGGTTTCAGGGCCGGTCACCTTCACCTTGGCTTCCAACTTTAAGTCGTTGGTGAGAGCCTGATGGACACCCGGATACTCCGCATAATCTGTAGTCCAGTATTCATACTGGAAAGCCTTGGGGCGCAGGTCACCCCAGCTAATCTGCAAGGAGTCAATGTTCTTCTTTGCCGGGAATTCCACCACCACCCAAGGCGGGTCATTGGGGTCCAGAATTTCGCCCCACCAAATGGTATTCATGTTGCCATCAGCCAAGTGGCTGCGACGAACAAAACCGTAGTTGTCCTTGGTGGTGCCGCGGTAAATCGTTTCACCCAAAAAGCCCGGAGCATACTTGCCTTCTTCTTCAGTAGAAATCCAGAGGCCCGTGCTATCATACTTACCAATGCCATTCCAGTGGTAATCATTACTCAAAGAACCATTGGGGAAACGGTACAGCTGATAACCGCCATCCACAAAGGCGTCGGTCAAATCGTAGTAACGGCTAGGCGGATTCCAAATGGCCAAGTCAGCAGCCATCATCATATCTTTCTTGATCACAATACCCGGCTTAGTATCGTCGACCTTGATAACATTCTGTGCGGCCTGTACGGCAGTTGCCAAACCAAGGGCAGTAAGCATTGCGGCAGACAAAGCAAATTTCTTCTTCATAAAAACCTGAGGAGAAAAGTTCCAATTCAATCTTTCAGTAATATAAAATAAAGACCGCGGTATAGTTCCGCAGTCCTTATAAAATAAGCACTCAGTGTATCGAATGTGGCAACTATCGATTCACGTAATGGTTCCCGAAAACCAAGGTATTGTCCTTGGCGCCATTCAGGTTCACTAGACGATTGGGCTCGTAACGCAGGCTCTTGGCAATGCCATTTTTCAGCATTTCCTTGCGTTCGAAGAACTCCTCGGGAGTCTGCGCCGTAAGCAACGTCTGGCGAACTTCCATAGCAGCAGAAACGCCTTTAGATTCTTCGACTTCGCTCAGAATGACATTTTCGGAGCCTGCGGCATCCTCAGATCCATCCACAAACCCTTTGCACAGTCTTGCAGCCAGCTGTTTCAAGCGGCCCATAGCTCCCAGTTCCGTACGGCCTTCTTCCTCCAGGAACTTGTAGTAAATGGAGAACACGTCCAGAGCTTCTTCCGCGGTAATAATATGGGCGGGCTTACCTTCCCAGGCGTCGGCGATTTGCCCGAAAATCCAGGGGTTGTGCATGGCGCCCCTGCCAATGCTTACGCCGGACACGCCATAGGTATTGATGCGTTCCAGGGCGCATTCCACGCTGTTCACGTCACCGTTACCTACCACAGGAATCTTTGCGGCGGCGGCCACCTTCCCGATCCAGTCCCAGTTGGCCAGACCATTGTAGCCCTGCAGGCGAGTACGGCCATGAACCACCAGCAGTTCCACGCCCTCGCCCTCGGCGATTTTCAGCGTTTCCATCACGTTGATGGATTCATCGTCCCAACCGATACGGCACTTCAGTGTCAGCGGAATATTCACATCACAAGAATCTAGAGCCTTACGGGTATCGTGGAGAATTTCTTGCAAACGAGGCAAATCCCTAAGCAAACCGGAGCCGCTCCCCTTCCCCGCCACCTTGGGTGCCGGGCATCCCGCGTTCACTTCGATATAGTCCGGATGCAATCCGTCTGCGATTTTTTTGGCCGCAGCGGCCATCTTATCCGGATAGCACCCGAAAATTTGAATGCCAAAGGGCTTCTCCTCGGGGTAAAACTTCAGCTGTTTGTGCCCCGTCAGGCTAAAAACCTCGTCCGCATTGGTAGGTACAAACTCCGAAACCAGGAGACCCATGCGATTTCCGGACAAAACACGGCATAAACGGCGGAAAGGAGCGTCCGTCACCCCATCCATAGGGCTGAGGATGGTATTGGGGAAAATCTCTAAGTTTCTAAGCTTAAAGGTCTTTTTCAAATTTTCAACATCTTTCAACATTCTACCCACAATTATCCACAAAAAGTTCGCAATAAGAACCCGAAAAAAATATTTAATTTCGTTTACTTATACACGCTAACTCGTTGATAAACCTATATTTACGTCGTGCCTAATATTACTAAACAGACTCTCATTCAAGAAATCGCCAAGTCCACCGGATTTGTGCGCAACGATATTAAAACCGTCATCGAACAGTTCCTCGACCTGGTAGGCGAAAAGCTGATCGAAGGCAATACTATCGAAATCCGCGGTTTCGGTACCTTCAGTTGCAAGCCCCGCAAGTCTCGCCCGGCTCGTAATCCTCGTACCGGCGAAACCGTCATGATCGAAGAACGCATGGTTCCTTCCTTCAAGTTCAGCAACGACATCAAGGACAAGATCAACTCTCTTGAAGCTATTGTCGAAGGCGTCAACGCCAAGCTGGAATCCGAAGACAAGGACGTCATGATCTCGGTCAAGTCCGAAGAAGACGCCTAAGCGATCTTGAACGATTCTCAAGTTCCGTTTGCCCAATAAAGTCAAGCGGAACAAATTTAGCTATACTCTGAAAGTTTTAAAGCCCCGGTTCTAAACCGAGGCTTTTGTTTTTACTTAGGAATGTCTCAAAGCGTTACTTCGTCAGCGAGGCAACTTCTTCTTCAGTCATGAAGCGCCAGCCGCCGCTGCCCAAAGTTTCGTCCATAGTCACAGGGCCGATGGCTTCTCGGGTCAAGGTCATCACATGGTTGCCCACAGCGGCGAACATGCGGCGAACCTGATGGTACAAGCCTTCACCGATGGAAATGACCACCGTATCGACTTCTGCGCCGTCCACCACAATGCGTTCCTCGGAAAGCTCACGGGCCAACACCGGGCGGCGTTCGTCCTTCAGCATCACGCCCTTCAGGAGTTCTTCCTTCTGGGCGGCCGTAAATTCACGAGCCAAGGTCACACGGTATTTTTTCAGGTAGCCTTTCTTGGGGCTTTCTACCTTATGGATGAAATCACCCTGGTTAGACAGCAAAATCAATCCGGAGGAATCTGCATCCAGACGGCCCACAGACTGCAGGCCCATAGCAGTGAAACGATCCGGCAGAATATCATAGATGGACTGATGGTCGCGAGCGTTATGGCTGCATTCCACATCCAGAGGCTTGTCCATCATGATGTACAGTTTTTCAACCGTGGGAGTTTCTTCCCCATTCACGACGATGGTTTCGGGACGGGTCTTAAACTCAATAAACGGATCATCCAGAACGTTTCCGTCCAGTTCCACCATGCCGGCGCGGATGAGAGCGCGGGCTTCCTTGCGGGAGCCAAAGCCAATTGATGCAATCAGTCGTTCCAAAGTCAAAGCCGGCATTATTCCTCCGCCATCATTTTCACAATTTTCGTTCTAATCCAGCCCAGTTCAGGCAGTTCACCCGTTTTCAGCACCTGGGCTCTACGACGCCAGAAGCTCCACAGCACAATACCGCCATAGAACAGGATAATCAGGATCAAGCCAATCAAGCGACAAAGATTCACGCGAATTCGGGCATGACCTTCACCGCGCAATTCGTGATCGCCCGTCCAGTCCATACGGAAGTCCCAGTCCCCAATGTAGGGATAAGACTTCAGGAAAGCATTGAGGGAAGCCAACTGTCCCATGGTGGCGTATTCAAAACGAATCCCTTCCACAAAGCAGTTCATAAACTTCAGGTGGCACAGTCTGCAAAATCCCACCAGGAATTTCTTTACAGCCCACCAGGCTTTCTCGTCAAATTCAGGTGTCAGGAGAATGGTCCAGAATTCCGTTTCCGTCAGGGAACGCTTTTCCTTTTCCGCTCCCTCCGGCGCTACTGCAGACTCCGCTTCCGCGCGGAACACTTCCGGATTTTGTTCAACATGCTTTTCTCCGGCGGGCACAGCGGACGGTTCCGACTCCGCAACATCCTGCGGCATTCCGGCAACATCCTCTTCGCCGAAAACTTTTTCCACCTCAAAAAATTTCTTCTTGAAAAAGTATCCCCAGGCTTTCGCCATCCGTTCATCGATTTCCCCATGCACCCAGAAGGTAAACGGGAAAAATAAAACAAGGGCTGCCAATGCGCATAGAATTATGCACACGATCAGCCCAGTGTCAATGAACCCGAACAGGATTACTTCTCCGCGTCGTCAGCCTTCTTGCTGATAACGTCAATCAGTTCTGCGAAGCTCTTGGTCTTAAGAATCTGGCTGAACTGGTCCTTGTAGTTACGGGCGGTAGACAGGTCGTCGATGACCAGGTCCCAAGCCTTCCAGTTACCATCCACCTGGCTCATCTTGTATTCCAGGACAGATTCCTTACCCTTGTTCCACAGGTGAGCGATAACGCGAGCGTCCTTGTCACCCTTCATCTTGGCAGGTTCATAAATGGTAGAGTCTGCGCGATACACTTCAAGACGCTTGGCGCTAGAGTTACGAACCATGCGCTGGAATTCTGCAACGAACTTCTGCTGGGAAGCGGCGTCCTGAGCCTTCCATACATCGTTAGCCAGAGACTTGCGGGCCAGTTCTTCGAAGTTGAAGGAATCATTCAGCAAGGCCTTCACACGTTCAGTTTCCTTAGCGTTGCGGCTGGACTTCTTCAACAGAGCCTGCAGTTCCACGTCCTTCTTCTTGATTGCAGCGACGGGATCATCAGCAGCAAAACTCATCACGGAAGCGATAGCCAAAGCCATCAAGATTTTCTTAACCATAAACACCTCTTTAATTATTAAACACGCTGTGGAATTCTTTCAGGGAATAACCCATGGTAAAGATCAGCTGAGCGAATTCCACATTATACTTGCAGACGGCGAAGTAGTAATCCTTCTTCATACTGACATTCTGAGTGTAAGCGGAAACCAGGTCGCCGGTCTTCGACTTATCCAAATCATACTGCATGGCAGCGCCCTTCAGGATAGATTCAGAAGCACGGAGGCTTTCCTTGAGTGCATCCATCTTTTCCTTGGCAGCCTGCAACTGGTAGTACTGTTCTTCCGCCTTAGCAACCAGGCCTTCCTCGGCATAACGTTCCTTCAGCTGCAAACCCTTATATTCCGTACGGCTGGCACGGAACTTTTCCCAGTTCTTCCAGAAGTTCAAGTTGTAACGGAGGCCAACACCGATCAAGCCATCCAGCTTATTGACGGCATCTTCCGCAAAGGCGTCCTTCTGCATAATCTTGCGGTTACCGGCCCAGCTCTTCACGTACTTGAACTGGCCCATCACGAAAAATTCCGGAGCAAGCTTTGCTTCAGCCAGATCCATCTGGACTCTGCGAGCCTTCAAGCCCGCTTCCAGCTGTTTCAATTCAGGATGAGTAGAAGAAGTCAAGGAACGAACTTCTTCCAGCGTGGGCATACGTTCCGTACGCGGCAACAGGAGAGAATCTTCCGCAACAAAAGTTTCGCCCTCCTTCAAGCCCAGAGAGAAGCGAATCGCCAACTGCACACGCTTCATACCCAGATTAGCATCCACAACACCTTCCTTAACCGTATGCATCTTAGCCTTCAGATTCAGGAAATCCATCTGGGAGACAGCGCCATCGTCTTCGTCAAGAGCTTCTTCCATCTTGTCGTAGGCATCATCCACACGCTTCTTGGCGTCTTCCGCCAAGCGGGTCATCTCGAGAGCAAGCAGGTAGTTATAGTAGTAACTCTGAAGTTCCACTTCCTTCTTGTTCAGCTTATTCTCAATTTCAAAAGTTTTCTGCTGCAAGTCAGCTTCCAGAGCCTTCTTACCAGAATTGTACTGACCAAAATTCAACGGCTGGATAAACTTCGCTTCCACCCCCCAGAACGGTCCCATCTTGGAAAAGTCATACACAGAAACCGTATCGTCCCCATCCAATTCATCCTTCAAACCGGGAGCGGGGCCCACCATCATGGTCACATAGAAAGTTGGGAGAATTGCCTCAGCCTTCAGGGCGCGAATCTTGTCCTTCTTGGTCTGAGTTCCCTGCCTCGTTTCTTCCAGCTGGGGATCATTCTGCATGCCCTGTTCTACAAACTGAGAAAGGTCATAGCGAACTTCACCCGCCATGGCAATACTCACAAGAGACAATAAGAACAAAACACGCAACATAGTAGAGATAAATTTACAAAAAGGCGAACATTGCGGCAATTAAGTTTATTTAATTTGCCATAATTGAGCCGCCGTAAATGCAAACGTAGTTTGCCATTTACAAAAAGGCGAACATTGCGGCAATTAAGTTTACTTGATTTGCATCGCAATTACAAAAAAGATAGACTCATTAAGTCGTTGTACTTTGCAATCACATGCTCATAGTAATTGGTGGGCAAAGGATTCCCCTGTTCCAATAGGCGGTCCACCGCCGAATGTCCCAAATTATAAGCCACCAGAGCGTCTTTCCAATTCCCGTACTTGGCGATCAGGCGGATCAGATAAGCCGTACCCACCGTCACATTGATTTCAGGACGAAGCAAATCCTCTTCCTTCTCGATTTTCAAGCCAAATCTCGCGCTCATGGATTTTGCAGTTTCAAGTTTAATCTGCATCAGGCCCAGCGCCCCCGAAAACTTTCCCGATTTCACTCGACCGCGGGCATTAGGATTGCCACGGCTTTCCTGGGCTACCACCGCCAAAATCAGCAAGGGATCCGTGGCATAGGACCTGGAAATCTGCCAAAGCTGTTCCGTAAGCATCCGTTTCTGCTCGTCCGTTAGTTTATTCTTGCTCAGGTGGTTCAAAGCCTTGTCTATCTTCACATAGTCAATGGTCCACCTGCCATAACCACCCAGCTGTTCAAGCTGGTTACGAAGTTCAGTTTCCTGCGCAGCAAGATTGTCTAGTTCAGTTTTTTGATTAAACCAAAGGGTCACAAAGAGCCCTAGGCTTCCAAACCAGAGCACAAAGAAAAGTCCCACCCAAATAGGTGATATGCGGACATTACCTCTCACGCCTGGTATTCTCCAGGTATTCAAGATATTCCACCCAGCTACTAATCAAGCCGAAGGAACTAAGCATCGTAGTATCCTGCACTACACCCAGCTTACGCAAGGGGCCGATGGAAGCCTCCAGCTTGTCGATTTCCTGGATGTATCGGGACTTCTGATTCTGGAGAGCAATAATTTGAGCCTGCTTATCCGCCAGTTCAGCCCCCTGATTGGACACGATAATAAACAGCGTAATGATCCATCCCAGCAGGAACATCAGGAAGGAAACCGCCACACCCGGGCTCACCGTAATGCCAGAGCGGACACCATAATGCATCCCAATCTGCAGCAACTGTTTCTTGGTGCCGGACTTCTTGTACGCTTCACGATTCTCAAAAATTTGGAAGATATTCTGATAGCGGGCGAAGTAGTTGTACATCTCCTCGGAATCGAAAATCAAGATGAATGCGGCCTTACGGGCCTTAGCGCCATTCAACAATTCCAGGAACAGGTCCAAGTACTTGTCGCTGGTAAAGTGAGCCTGCTTCAAGTTCATGTAAAAGAAACAGCCGGGGCCGTCCAATAACATGGCAAGCTTTTCCTTTACTGCGGAGTATTGGGCAAAGCCAAGAGATCCGGAAAGGGTAATTTCAACGTCATTATCCCTGGATTCCACCTGGATGTTAATCATATCGGATTGCATCTAGGTTACCTCTTGGAAAAATGGACTTGAACGTTCACATCGAAAACCCCAAGACTTTCCATAGCCGTCTTCCAGAAGGGGAACACGCGAATGCCCTGCAGTGCGTCAGGTGCAGCAGAGGAACTGGATGCACCGAAAATGGGAGACAGCAGGATACTGGTAGGCTTGTCAAATTCCAGATGAAGATGACAGGAAGAGTAAGAGTCCACAATTTCAACCTTGCGGGCTTCCGGATAAATCACCCCTTCCCTAAAGCTAAAGGGAATCTTCTTACCATCCACCAGTACAGAGCTTTCCCTACGTTCGCAAGCTGCCAGGCCAGTTTCCAAAAGGAACCCAAAGAAACCCTTCTGGAGGGTAAAGGCAGTGTTTTCAACATGGTAGGATAGTTTAAAGTCTGAGCCCGCAGAGGACAAGGCAAAATTCTTCTGGATCTGAAGTAACCCCAGTTTTTCGCCGATGGATAATGGCTGTTCAGACAAAAGCTCGATGTCCGTGCCAGCCTCATGACGCTTAATCTGATAGTCGTAAGGTGCGGTCAGTGCATGCTCACGGTCAGCCAGAAGTTGATCCAGCTTAGACGCGTTGTAATCCATATTGGGCAGGAAATAATCCTGAAATCCCACAGCAGCTTCGCCATCGTCACGCCAGGAACTTAGGACATTGCAAGACGTAATCTTGGAATTCAAGTAGCGCAGCACGCCACCACCAAAGTAGTCCAGCAGGAACGTAAAGGTATGGTTCTCTGCCGTAATCAACTTTCGTCCTTCCAGGAGAACATCCGCAATCTCCAGACGGATGCCATCAAAAGAAAGATTTTCTGCCAAAAATGCAGAAGACTTCGTCACGAAGCAATTCCCCCAGTATCGAACCTGGGGAGAACGCATACCCTCGGAATCCTGCAAGTCACGATAGAATATGGGAGACACGGAAGGATACAAAGTCTCCAGAAACTTCTGTCGGGTCTTGTCCTTCAGGCCAGCGTTACCGCGGCGGAACAAGGAAAGAAGAATCTTGTGGAATAAGTTAATCTCCGGACGACGCACCAGCAGTTCGCGACATGTCTTGGCAGTGGCCGGCAGACCAATCCGTCTACCCGCAGAAACCAGGAAGCTGAGACGACCTTCAGAGTTCTGGTCGTTCACCGCAGCGCCCACCGTCTTCGTCGCGATGTCGTTGGTCTCGATAAAGTCAATCAGACGTTCAAAGAACGGCACAATATCGCCGGGAGCAGGCGGCATATCCAGGACAACAACAGCAGATCTACCGTCACGGCAGTATGGTTCTGCAATTTCCAGCCAGTTAAAATCATCGTTGGCAATAGCCTGAGAAAGCTTTTCAGATACAGGAACCACCCTCAGGATAGAACCCTTATCTTCCACAGAATACCAGCCCGACACAGACGTAGAACGTCCCAAGGCATCCTGCAAGGCCGATTCCTGCACGAGAGCATATTCAAAACGGTTCTTCTCCAGAAGTTCCGTCATCTCCATTTCCCAAACCATAGAGGAATTGTAATAGCCCGCAGGTTCTAAGCCAAAAAATTTCTGTACCAGCTTGCGGTGCTGTTCCAGCTGCAGCGACTGCAAGTCCGTCGGGAACAAGGGCAGCATGGGATCCAAGAATCCACCGCCTAAAATTTCAAGATAACCATCTTCAACAGCCTTCCTCAAGCGGCTAAACGCAAGAGGACGCGCAGCACTATGTGCAGCTTCCAGAGTAGGACCATCTAGAAAAACAGTAAAGCGCACCTTGCCGGATTCCAGCATCTTGCTGATACCCATAAGCAAGTTCTTCGCAACCGCATCCAGCATCGAATACGCTGTAGAAGGCGGTAGCTGTAACACCATTGAAAGAGTCGGTTTCATACCTCAAAGGATAGCAATTTTTCCAGCGAAAAGCTCAAGAAAATTAAGCCCGCCGACCATTCCCAGCAGACTTTCTCGACCTTCAAAAAAATACAGAATACATCCACCCGAAGGTTTTTCATCCAGTGCCTAGCAGGGCAAGGCGCGCGCCAAACATTCTCCAGACGCAAGCCCGATACGTTTCCGTCGGATGGCCGAGGGATGCGAGGCGCGAGTGCCGCAGCCGTACGGAGACCCCCGCCCGACGGTTTTTCGCTCAGTGCCTAGCGATGGAAGGAGCCGTGGGCCGAAGGCGTACTCAAGACATTTCCCGCGGGTATTTTTCTCGGGACCAAGCAGGACGAGGCGCGCGCAGCGAAGCCGTAGCACGCTACGGCGAGAGGTTTGCG
>NZ_FRBE01000012.1 GCF_900142535.1 Fibrobacter sp. UWEL | reverse complement strand
TCAAGAACCCTACGGGTTCTCTGAGACGTTGCGTTGATGCTTTCCTTGCTGCTTGCCGGTTTAGATGTGTTGTTTTTCATTTTTCGATTCCTTTTTTCATGTTGAATTTAGCTTTTGTTTTTCACTTAAGGAATCAAATTTTTCTGTCTTAAATTTTTAAACCGCTATAACGTTCAGGAGTTGTACATTTTTCTACAGAATGTCCAATCTTGAACTGTAAGTTCACAATAAATTCAGAACCTTGTCCTTCTTCGGACACCACCTGAATATTGCCACCCATCATGACCACAATATTCTTGGTAATGGCCATGCCCAGGCCAGTCCCTTGAATACCGGAAACTGTCGAGGTTTCTTCTCGAGAGAAAGCATCAAAAATACGGTCCTTAAAATTAGGACTCATACCGATACCATTATCCTTCACGCGGAATTCATAGCAGACAGAGTCGGTTAAGTCGCAAGGCTTTTCCTCCACTCTCATGCGAACACAACCTCCATCCGGAGTGAACTTGATAGCATTGCTTAACAGATTCAGTAACACCTGGTTCAGGCGTAGCCTATCGGCCACGATATTCTCATGATTCACCTTCACATCAAAAAGCAAATCCTGATGTTTAAGGTTCGCATTGGTCTGCACAATGGTCTGAACATCCTTCAGCAATTCGGGAAGATTCGTATCCATTTCTTCCAGCTTGACATTTCCACTTTCAATACGACGCATATCCAATACGTCATTGATAAGAGAAAGCAAGTGTTCGCTAGAGGTATTAATCTTAGCCAGATAATCCCGCAAGCGTTCCTTATCATCAATATGATCTGCAGCCAGCGAAGTAAAGCCAATGATTGCATTCATGGGAGTGCGAATGTCATGGCTCATATTATTCAGGAAGAAAGTTTTGGCGTTATTGGCCTGTTCCGCAAGATCCAGCGCATTCTGTAATTCCTGCTCCACTTTTTTCTGATTGTTTATTTCCTGAGAAATATAAATCACATGAGTGGGAATTCCGTCCTTATCACGGCGAGCCGCGAGAATGGTAATTCGGCACCATCCAAAGACATTACCTTCATATTCAATGCTACAGGAATCCTTGTCCGCCAGGAAATTCTTCCAGCTAGAGATCGTATTAAAGTCACGCATTTCAGCTTTATATTTTTCACGGACCATGTTTTCGGCCATCAGGAACAAAGCCTTCTGAACATCATTCCTTAAAGGATCAATCGCATTTCCAATAAAGCCTGCCGTGTGGATCGTCTCAAAGGAATTATTATTCACGTCAATGAGAAATACGCTATGGTACAAGTCACTAATAGTCGCAATCACGTCCAACTGCATACTCAAGCGTTCATTTTGTGCAAATTCCTTCGCGGCACGTTTTTTAGCACGCCGAATCCAGCTAATTAGCAAAATGAAAATCGTACCAAATACGCCAGCAGAAATCCCGATGACCGCACCGATGTGATTGCTTAAATCATCAAGCAACGAGGGTTTGTAAAGTCTTTCCGCATATTGATAGGAAAGATTCAATGCATAATCATCCCCCATCAAGGCAATACCGCGATTCAGCAATTTCAACAAGGGTGCATTACCGATAGCAACACCCAGAAATTTGTCATTGGGGATATTCAAAAGTTTCTCAGAAAGATTTGAATACTGACGGTTCTTTAAAATGTGATTCGACCGAAGGTTTCCAATAATGGTAGCGGAAACGGTTCCCTCTTGAACAGCATTTAAACATTCTTCCACATTATCGCATAGTTTAACGGACGCATTGGGAAAATATTCTCTTACCAACAGTTCCATCATTCTACTGCGTTGATTTACGGCAATCGTTTGAAAGGCGGATTCATTAAAAGCACCTTTAAACACAAGAGTGGCTTCAGATCTAATCACAGCCGAAGATTCATAAATTCCATTCTTTTCAGCCCAGTATAGGTTACCACCTGTAGGGAATCCAACATCAACACCACCTCGAGCAATCGATGCTACCAGAGAATCGTAGGAGTCGTAAGCCGTATATTTCAGGACAAACTTTTTTACGCTCAGATATCTAGACATTTCCAGAAAAATGTCGCTGACGATACCCGTCGGCAGATCGCCTAGAACAGTCATGTTTTCTTTTGTGCTAGAAACCGAGGGCGCATTATCTTCATTCAAAAGGTCACTATAGGGAAGCATTCCTTTTAGATACCCGATTTTTAAGGTATCATGCCCAGCTAGCCATTCTTTTTCCATCGGCGATAGGTTTTTACTCACCGAACTAGGACGAACGTACTTATTGAAAAGTTTTGCGGTAATAATGGGATCGTCTTCAACCAACTGTCCTAAGGCGCGATGTAACTCCACCAACAAATCAGGACGTTTTTTCGTAACGCACAGATAGTAGAAGGAATTGCTCATCTTGAAGAACACTTCAAAATCAGACTTCACTTCCAAGCCACGAGTTTCCACAACAGCAACATCAATGGAATCCTGAGCAAGAGCCCGCTCACATAAAGTTCCATTCTTATAAACAATTACCTGAGATTGGATTTGATTCTCCGCAAGAAACTGTCGCAAGGATTGATCCATTCCGTCACCCAGAACACCAATACGCTTTCCCTGCATGGACATGGGATTTCCAAAGAGGCTTCTATCCCCCGCCCTCTTTATGAATTGATAAACCTCACGACCCATAGGGTGTTTGGAAAAACCCATGTACTGTTCTCGTTCCTTAGAGTGTGCGAGACCAGCCATCAAGTCCACATTACCCTTCAGGAATTGATCGTAAATTTCATCGAAGGATCCAAAGACGTATTCATAGCGCCAGCCCGTATACTGGGCTACACGCTGATAGTACTCGTAGGCATAACCATACAGAGGAGTCCCCTGACCGCCATCCTGGAAATTCTCACTATGGTAATAACCAACACGAACCGTTTTCGGTCCATTTTCTGCACACAGTGCATATCCCGCAAAAATAGTCCAAACAATAAGAAAAACGATTTTTTTCACCATACTACACTCAAGTTAATAATCCCATTTTAAAATCTATTCATTTTATTGATAAAAGCATGAACCATTTCCCCAAACGCCATCCAAATTAAACCACATTAGACATCCAGCTCATTTTGTATCATTCGCAGTCCTTTTTGTTTCATTCGCATACATTTTCTTACAAATAATCCATAAATACTCCATTTTTCGTAAAAAACACTGACTTCTGTATCATTGAATAGTCTATTTTTAGCAATATGAAGCCCGTTTTTGAATATCAAGACTATCGTGCCTGCATGCAGGATTACTACGAAGACCGAAAGAAAAAGTCTGCCTTTACCTGGCGTGACTTTTCCAAGGCTGCAGGCTTTGCCTCTCCCTCCTATCTGAAATTGGTATGCGACGGCAAAAGTTCCCTAAGTCGGGTGGGTATTCCCAAGGTGGCTGCGGCCATGGGCCTCACCGGAGCAGATTACGATTACTTCGTGAATCTTGTGGAATTCGGAAACGCCAAGGACGACAAAAAGAAAACACATTTCTTCAATGAAATGACCCGCATCGCGTCTGAACAACGCATCCGTGTATTGAATGCGGACACTTTCGCCTACTACGATTCTGCCGTGAATTCCATTGTACGCGAACTGGCCCCCTTGATGAAGGGAGCTCTCCCCAACGAAATTTCAAAGCAGATCAAGCATTCCTTTTCGGCCCAGCACGTACGAGAATCCCTGGCATTTTTGGTAAAGGCTGGACTTCTGCGGGAAGTAGGCGTTAACGCCTACGAACAGACCGACAAGGCTATTACGGGATCCGGAGAAGCAATCCCTCTAGCAATTCGTTCCATGAATCGTCAGATGATTGACCTGGCCAGGGAATCCCTGGACATCGTCGACTCCAATGAAAGGAATGTTTCAGGCGTCACCATGGGCGTAAACGCAGACACATTCAAGCAGATTTCAGACGAGCTAAACGCATGTCGCAAGAAAATCATAGCCATTGCGAACAAATGCGACAACATTGATCAGGTTTATCGATTAAATTTACAGCTGTTCCCGTTGACAGAAAAGGTTTAGGAGAGAAACATGACCAGTTCCGCCCTCACAAAAACAGCTGCAAGATTAATCAAGCCGGTTGCATACTTCATGTTAACCGCGTTGACCGCCTGCGGGTTCAATTTGGCGGGAACGGACGAGCAGGAAAACACGGTTGCGGCAAATCCCTCAACAGACGCAACGCCCACAACTGCACAATCCTCCAGTTCAGCCGAAAATTCAGATCCCGTCGCAGTCAATCCAAGTACAGGCAATTCAGGCATCATCCTCTCCTCGGCATCTGCAGCAAGTTTAAATGACAGGAACGGCACTAACCTGGATAGTTTAATTCTGATTATTTGCAATGATCAGACCTTCTACATCGTTCCTTCAGAGAATTCCACTATTCCTTCAGCGGGACAGCCCGATAATCCCAGCGAGCCAGCAGTTACACCACCAAGCTCCAGTTCTGCCTCCAAGGGCGACTTCGACTCCATGGCCGACACGAGTTATACCGTTATCGTAAATGGAGAAACAGGAGATATCTCATACAACTCCCAGAAAGAATTTGGAAGCGTAACCTGCAATCAAGGCGGATTAACATTCAGCTATTCCATCAAAACCCTTGAAGAAATTGTCATCAAATCATTCTTCGATTATGAAATGACGGATACGGAAAGCTTCAAGAACGACTGCGAAGCCGAAGGCGGAAGGTACGAGCTAATCAGTGAAGGGAATTTGCAATGCACCATTAACGTGCAAGGTCAAGCCCAATACAAAGACCCTGTCTGGGAAAAATACAGTCAGGCAGTAATCGGTCATTGCCGAAACTAACATAGGAGAACAAATCATGAAGTTCACAAAGAAGACCATCGCAAGCGGGATGGTCGCTATGGCTCTCGTTGCCTGTAGCGATAACGAAAGCACAAGCACCGCCCCGCAGGAAACCCCACAGGGACAACTGTCCCAGGAAAACCCGCAGGATAGCATTCCCACAGTTTCTGACACTGTCCAGGCCCCTCCGGACACCATTATACTCATTCGCGATTCTGTATACATGCCTACGCCCGAAGAGCTAGACTCCCTGCGAGAACAGTATTACGAATCACTTCTGAAGGAAGACTTCGTTAGCAACTTAATTGCTGTAGACTGCTTTAGCGAAGAAATGGGCCTGGGGCCCTGCCTTGGCCAGAGGGACACCTTGTCCACCGGAAAAGTACTCGTCAACAACTTCAACGGTTTCGACAGATTTATTGGCTGCGAACAAGGTGACTCCACCTTATTGTATTACAGCATCTCCATCTCATATAGCGATATCGAAACGAAAGACATGCGTATAAAGAAAAGGCTCATCGGAAATGACGAGCATGTGGAGGAAGCATTCCAGAAAGACTGCAATCAGGAAGGCGGAACCTACTCTTTGGACGAAGACGGCAGAGATATCTGCTCCATCACACCCGTAGATTCTACAGACGACAATCTCATCTACTACAACGACCCCTACTGGGCAAAGTACGGAAGAGCCGTATTGAACACCTGCAAGGACCTACCCGTAAGCATCAAACCAGAAGTAAGCGAGCCCGATACCAGCAATGCAAACGGCAGCCAAGACTCTACGAACTGGGTCAAGACTGGAGAATGCAAGGCGAATGCGCTCGCAAAGACAGTCGCCAACAGCGACGCATCCACCGAAAGAAATGCAACCATCACAAAAATTGGCGAAGGTTCCTACGAGATTATGATTCCTGATGCGTCGGACTACTGCGCCGTCAGTACTGGAGTCATACGTTACTTGGCCGGCGAAGATTTAACAATTCAATACGACCTAACCTGCGAAAGACACGAAGAGTACTACCACCCAACAGACACAACAGACATCGCAACAGTCCTTACCCTATATCAGTACGATGAAAGCTGTTCGACCGCAACACTCTCAAAATGCCGCTGTTATAGCGATCATTATTTCCAGGTGAACGAGGAACTTCTAAAGGGCGCCAAGTACGTACACTTCATGGATAAAAAATACACCATCGAAAATCCACTGGAACGTTAATCACCACAAAAACTTCATCTCTCCTTAAAGCAAAAGAACCCCGCACCACCCGGTGCGAGGTTCTTTGTTTTTATTATGGCTTTTAAAGTTATTGTCTTCGCAATTAGGTGTTGCTGAAGATCTGGAAGCCACCGTAGGATTCTTGTCCGTGTTCGGCCAGGTCAAGACCCTTCAGTTCTTCCTTTTCGCTCACACGGAGACCCATAGTCTTCTTGATGACGATGAAGATCAAGCATGCAGCCAGGAAGCAGGGGATTGCGTAAGCAACGACACCGAGAGCCTGAGTTGCAACATTGAAGCGGCCGGTGTAGTCAAAGATACCTACAGCGAGAGTACCCCAGATACCGTTTACCAGATGAACGGAGAGAGCACCAACCGGGTCATCCAAGCGAAGCTTTTCGAACATATACACAGCCAGGACTACGATCACACCACCGATTGCACCAATGATCCATGCGCTAAGCGGAGAGACGGTGTCAGCAGGAGCAGTGATTGCTACCAGGCCAGCCAAGCAGCCGTTGAGAGCCATGGTGGCATCGGGCTTCTTTGCAATGATCCAGGAAGTAGCGGTTGCAGTGATGATACCAGCGACAGCAGCGAGGTTAGTAGTAACGAGAATCAGAGAAGTATCGAAGGGGTTGCCAGAGAGAGCGGAACCGCCGTTGAATCCCCACCAGCCGAACCACAGGATGAACACACCGATGGTAGCGAGAGGTACGTTGTGAGCCGGAATTGCGTGAGCCTTACCGTTCACATACTTACCGATACGGGGTCCGAGAATCAGCACGCCAGCGAGAGCGCCCCAGCCACCAACGGAGTGAACCAGTTCAGAACCAGCCAGGTCGTGGAAGCCTTCTGCACCGAATCCAGCGAAGTTGGAGAGCCAGCCACCGCCCCAAACCCAGGAACCAACTACCGGGTAGACGAACGCTACGTAGAAGAAGGTGAACACCAGGAAGGAGGAAAGCTTGATACGTTCAGCAACAGCACCAGAGACGATGGTAGCAGCGGTTGCAGCGAACATTGCCTGGAACAGCCAGTCGGTGAACAGAGAGAAGTGTCCGTTGTAAGAGGCGGTGAAGTTTGCGGGGTTCAGCCAGTCGCCAATGCCGAAGCCAGCGAAGCCAAGCCAACCGTTAAATTCACCCGGGTACATCAGGCCGAAGCCCAACAGTGCGTACACGGAAATACCGATTGCGGGAACTGCGATATTCTTAAAGCAGATGTTGGATGCGCTCTTTGCACGGCAAAGACCAGATTCAACGCAAGCAAAGCCAAGGCCCATAATGAACACCAGCATTGCAGAAATCATGATCCAGATGTTTTCGGTCATGAAGATTGCGTCACCTACAGTGGGAGCGGCTTCTGCAGCAGCGGCAGGAGCAGCTTCGACAGCGGCTGCAACAGGAGCAGCGGCTTCGGTAACGGTTTCAACAACAGCAGCGGCGGCGCTAGAAACGGTGTCAGCTACGGCAGCGGCGGTATCGACGATAGTAGAAAGTGTATCAGCCATTTTTATACCTCCTTATTAACCAATAGCTTCCGGACCAGTTTCACCGGTGCGGATACGGATACATTGTTCAAGTTCGGTAACAAAGATCTTACCATCGCCAATATTTCCAGAACGAGCGCCCTTGATGATAGCGTCGATGCAGGGCTTGACGAATTCGTCGTTCACTGCAATACGGATGCAGATCTTCTTCAACAGGTTCACTTCGGTTTCCACACCACGATAGACCTGTGTGTGTCCCTTCTGCTGACCGCAGCCGAGGACGTTGGTGACAGACATCTTGAAAACTTCGGCTTCATAAAGCGACTGCTTTACGCTATTAAGCCTTTCGGGTTGAATGTAAGCTGTAATGAGCTTCATGGTTGTTGTCCTTGTTTAGGTTTATTTTTGTTTCCGCACCCTATATGCAAAGACCGTGCCAACATCCCGTGATAAACAAAAAACACCAGCGGCAAAATCCCGCTAGCCCTTATAAAATAAGGCTTCCAGAGCGATTAGATTGTTTCAGAACAAATAATTCTGCAGGGATAACAAACTAGTTTTACAATTACAATTTTTGAATTAGGCAAAATATTGCATTTACAAAAATTGTAATTCAGTCAAAAATTTCCTAACAAAAAGGGTCCTGACCACTGGTCAGAACCCTACTCGAGAAAATAACATATTTTTGTAATTTTCAGTTTTTGTAAAACTTTAAACTACGATTGTCGATTACTTCTTCTTGCCCTTTGCAGCGGGCTTTTTCTTGTCCTTCATTTCAACGCGGCGGCTACCGGAACGGAGACGATCCCAGGGCGCAAAAGTCATCATGGGGAACAGGATGACAAAATACCACAGGTTAAACACGAAGAAGAACAGGATTGCGCCCCAGACGTTAGCACCCTCAGCAGGCTTTGCAGCGCCTTCCACAACCTGAGCGGCAGGCATATCGAAAGCGATAGCCGTTACAACCAGCAGGGAGGAAACCAGCATGGGAATCACCATCTGCTTTGCTGCCTTTACCATGGCGCCGGCCTGAGGCATTCCTTCTCCCAAGAATTTACCCGCTAAAGCAGACAAGCCCATAGCGCCAGCAAATCCAAGTGCGGAAAGAGCAGCCCATACCAGATAGGAGGGTTCCAGAGAGGGCTGCAGAACAGCAACCAACGCACTGAGGAACAGCCATCCCAAAACAAAGGGGAACAGGCCACAAGCCACACCAAGTTTCACAAACAGAAGGCACACTACGGAAACGCCAGCCAGCACTCCAAAGAAAATCAGAGGCATGGTTTCGTTTCCATCCATCAAAATCAAGCTCCCCACAAAAAGAGCAATAGAAACAATGGAAGCAACCCCTGCACGGACCTTTCCAAAAACAAAACTCAGCACAACCGTAGCAATAGTTGCAACAACCAGGTACTGAGCAGAATTCCAGGCATTAGCCACGCTAAAGTCAGGAAGCCATTCAGCAAGAGCGCCAGATGCACCTACGGGAAGGGAAACCACATTCTGCCAGTTGGAGGCCATAATGGCGATTGTCGCCACCACCAAGCCCACAACGGACAAAAGTCTAATACGCATCAAAATTTCCAGAACTTTCTGGACCTTACCCGGTTTTTGTCTCAAATCCATAATTACCTCGAAATCAAAAGTTTCTGTTTCTTCGTGAAGGTCTTCTTGTCATTTCCGGAAGACACCTGGGAACGAACCACATAATGGTACAAGCCATTCGCCAGAAGTCGTCCATGATTGTCGCGGCCATCCCAATGGGTGACACCAGACACTGCGTTCTTGATAACCTTTACCAGCTTACCATTCTGGTTGTAGATGAAAATATCAATCTTTGCGTCTTTACCTACGGCCAGATCCTTGAAGTAGAAGGTCGTTCCCTTCTTGCCCATGGGATTAGGTACGTTATAGACATTCTGCAAGCCAGCAGTCAAGTCATCCGTAATATCCAGATAAACCATCTTGACGCTGCGATTGCCAAGCACATCCAAGGCGCGAACCTTGAAAATGTAGTTCCCTGCAGGATAAAGATTTTCAGCAAAATTCATGCGGATCTTAGCCATCTTGGAAGTCTGTTCCAAATAAGGCCAAGGATGGAACGGATCCTTCACACCGGCAATTTCAAAAGAAATACCTTCATCAGCCTGTTCTCTAAAGTCAAGAGCCGTAGAATCTTCTACCACCACCTGCAAGCAAGCTGGCGTCTGAAGTTTCACAATTTCACCATTGGTAAAACCAGCGTTCGCTCCAGCATAACACGGCTGTATGGTAATCGTCGGAGGTACAGTATCCTTCAAGGAATCCGCATAACTGGACACGCCTTCAATACGCATGTCACGATGCAGATACTTCGCCACATCGGACTTCTTATTGTCAAAGGCCCACATACGGATTTCGGTCAGTGAATCACCGAACGAAAGCTTCTTCGGGGTGATAAACTGTGTTTCAAAGCGTCCATTTTTCACAGCCACTTCTTCGGAGAAAATCAGGTTACCTTCATTAAAGATGGTAATGGAATCGTCATCCACCTGCAGGGAAACACGACGACTAAACCTGCCTTCCGTAATCATCAAATCCACATAGCCATCCTGAATGTTATCCACAGAACCGGAGAGAGTCACCTTATCCAAGGCACGAAGAGTATCCAGTTCGCGATCCAGATGGACAAGCCCCGTAAAGTTTGGCAGAGGAACCACAGGTTCGCCAAACAAGGTATAACGCTCCTCGTTATAACGGTCCGAATTGTAGGAAGTCTTGCCAGAACCAGCCTTCTTTCCGTAACGGAATGCGTCGCCTAATCTGGAACGACCTTCCACAAGGCCGCCTAGCATATAGGCTTCTGCAAATCTGCGGTTGGAGGATGCCCAGGTTTCACGAGTGGCGCCCACAGACGCAATTGCGCCCACATCCTTAGCAAGAACAAATGCTTCGGACAAGGACTTCTTGACACCAAAGTCAAATCGTCCCACGGTACAGGAGAAGGATCCCAAAATCGTGTTACGACCCTTGTTGTTCAGGCGAGTCACGTAACCCACCTTCATCAAGCCTTCGCTAGCCCAGTCCGTCATGGAACCATGTCCAAAGTAGGACGTAAACAAGGCGCCCTGATTAAGCACATTCATGAAGTCTTCTGCAGCATCCTTCTTCTGGGCGGCAGCGTCTTCTTCATAGTCAATCAAATAGACTTTCTTGAAATTCCAGCGAATACCATGCTTTAAGGAAGCGCTATCAATAACAGCATTCAAGGACTCCGTAGTAAGTGTATGCTTGGATTTATCAACACTTCCACTATTCTTGCCATCATCTGCAGAAATTAGAAGCACCGAGCGCCAGTTGGAGAAATCCATGGTGCCGGACATTTCGTAATCCTTAGCCTTGCGGTAGTAGTTGAGTACTTCCTCATTACTGGACACAGGCAATCGAGCAAGAGAAACATCCAGATCGTAGACGCCATACATCACCTGTTCACCCGAATCTAGAACGGCATAGAAGTCATCCACAGCCTTATCTTCAATTTCATAGGGCGGAATATAGATGGGACCCAACTTGGCATTCATGCCTCGATAGTCAAAATGACCCGAGCCAACGAGCAGGACATAATTCAAGTTAGGACAAACTTCACGAGCGTAGGCAATGTAGTTACGAATAGCACCGGGAGAGACACGACCCGCAGTATACTTGCGATAAATATCTTCCACGGTAACAATACCCGTAGGGATTACAGAGGAAGCCTTTCCACTAGAACGGAATTCCGCAATAGAATCTGCGCCTGCCAGGAATTCCGTAGGAGTGATAATCAAGTATTCGATATTACTGTTGGGACGACTTAAATTGGAAATGACGCCATCCCTCTTGGAAGGAATTCCAGAGACCTTCAGGCTGGTGCGGAACACGTCTTTCTTGACGGCAAGATAACGAACATCTTCAGCAGCATTCACGCTGTCCTTAGCCATCCCGCTGGATGCGTTCAGAAGACCTACCGGCTGTAAGTCCACAAATTTCATGACCTGGGTTCCAGCAGGAACGGGAACGTTAATCACGCCGGACACAGCGCCGGGCAAGAGCCATTCTGCAGAATCCACCACAGGAGTCCACTGGTAAGCAACGCTATAACCATCAAAACGCTGGAAACGTCTGGAAGGAAGCATGGTCAAAGCATACTGGTTCCCCTCAGCCTTCAAGGCGGCATTTTCCATACGGAAGTTTCCGCCAGGCATTAGAACCATATTCTCTTTCTTGAGAGAATCCATGGTGGCCTTAGTTCCATTCACGTCCATCACAAACCAGATTTCGTCCATACGTTCCGCATAGGTTTTGCCGGACAAGTTGGAGGTAATTTTCTGGCCAGCGTATGCCGTATTGTCCCACACAGAACGGTTCGGGAAATAGGAGACGGCCACATAATTCTTGCCTCCAGCAATAAGACCCGGTAAGGAAGACGTTTCCCTGGTATACAAGGTCGAGGAACTCACCTCCACCGTATCGGAGACTTCGCCCCAAGCCCAGAACCATTCCTTACCTGTAGAGGATTCCCAGTCCAGGTCCTTGCCGAAGTAAGTATCACGGAGGATAGCGTCCTTTTCCGCACGGACATAGCGCATCCAGTCCACATCCTTACCCGTTCCATTGACCGCGGGAAGAACTTCACTTAAACGCTTACCCTTTCCGCTCTCCTTCACGCCAAAGAGGAAGCTCTGGTAGGTGGAATAAGGAGAGTAGGAGTGGAAGTAGTCCATAGATCCATTCACGTAGGACGGATCCTCACGATCCGCACGTTTCCAGAATCCATTGCCATATCCAATAAAGACGATGGAGTCCCCTTCGTTGAAAGTACCATCAGGGCCATTTCCATTGGGAGAATGATCTCGAACCTCGATGGGAATTTCAAATATCTGATTAGGATTGCGACCTTCAGCACCGGGCCCAAAAGAAGAAATGGTATCCGGAGAGGCGCCATACAGGCATAGCTGATCCACAGGAATGCCGTCCAGATCATTCTGTCGACCCAGAGAAAGAAGCGAAGTACGAATGGTCTTGAAATCCACCGCATAGAGACCATCTTCGCTGGGAGATCCCGGTCGGTTCTTATCCCCCGTCACCAGAAGCTGAGCAAGGAACGAGACATCCGCTGTCTGGTCGGCGCTGGCCTTACGTATCGCCTTGCGGGCGGCATTCATGGACACGCCGAACTTTTCTGCGCCACTGGTATTGATGACAGAAGACAGGGCACGTTTTCCCGGATTCACCCCTTGGGAAGCCTTTTCAAACTGGACATTGACCCGATAATTCTTACGAAGGGCAACGGAGTTCCCGCTTTTCACATACAGCGGGACACGAATGTCGGCAACCCAAAGGCCATCCTTAAAGTACGGATCAGAAACACTGACAGACGTAAAACGAAGCGGGGCCCGTCCAAAGTCACCCTTCTCGCAGGACGAGGTATCCTGAAGGGAATTTCCCAAGGGCAAAAGAGATTCACCACTTAAGGAGACGGAGGGACGATTCTTGGACGGCAACGCCACCCGATAGGAACGGTAGGGCACGCCGTTATCATCATCAACGAAAGATCTTTCCGGATCATCACATTTGCTAACCTGGCTTCTGACGACTTCGTCATCCAGCACAAACTTGGATCTGGAATCTTCAACAATTCTGGATGCCATGGCAGGTACAGCCAACAGCATCCCAAGGCATATTTTTAATACGGGGAACTTCACGCTCCCAAAATAGCAATTTTAGTTTTTCGTTTTTACTTCCAGAACGGATAATCCGGACCCATTTGTCCGCAATTCGATGGATTCACCCTTCGGGGTGGTTGCCTTGAACAGGATGAAAAAATCCGGAGTGATTCCACGATTGAGAATAGCCTCCAGTTCATCCTGCTTCATCATGAATTTTCCATTCCAGGAGGGCATATACCAGTGCCAAGCCTGCCAGTTGAAAATACTGCGGGTAGACTGAACGAAAGCGCGAAGCATCAGGGAGTATTCATACTTGAAGTAATCCTCGAAGTCACGGAGCACCACACGCTTTTCCATCATGTTCTTTTTGGAAAAGCCAGGGTCCAGAACCAGCGGGTTCTCCCCTCTTTTCTCATAAGACAGTCGAATGATATTCTTGTTCACGTAAGCCTTCAGGTTAGGCTGGTCACGATGTACGAACTCATTATCATTCACTTGTCT
Organism: Fibrobacter sp. UWEL; assembly: GCF_900142535.1. Lineage (NCBI taxonomy): Bacteria > Pseudomonadati > Fibrobacterota > Fibrobacteria > Fibrobacterales > Fibrobacteraceae > Fibrobacter > Fibrobacter sp. UWEL. Next base: position 97,137 of record NZ_FRBE01000012.1, on the reverse strand, counting down.
GTAATCTCTCAAGACCACCAGCGGATCAAGAACTCCATTGATGGACAAGGCTTCAGGCTTGGCATCCAAGCTTTTCAGTTCATAAAAGACAATGGTTTCGCCGTTGCCCTTAGGCAGGAGAACAGCCATCAAAGGCTTGGCATTTCCGTCTTCTCGCTCGGTAAGTACCCAAACCATCTTGGGTTTGTTACTGGACTTCAAAAGAGGGTTCAGCACTTCCATAACAGAAGGATCCTTAACTCCATTGACGTCCCATTCCATCCAGGTGCCGGAACCGCCCACGGAATCTAGAACCGCAAAAAGGCGATCGCCCTCAAAGAGATTCTTCGATTCTACAGCCCCCATCACGATGGCGGATCCAGACGTTAGCTTGGCGCCCTTTCCCGATTTAAGGGGCGCAGCGGCGCACATCACAGCAGCAGCCAGCAGAACAAATAAAAACGAAATATATGAGTTTTTCATAATTCGCAATTCATAACTCATAATTGTTAAAAGCCTATGGGTTCGCAGAGGGATTCATCCAGACGACTGTAAGTCATGTGATATTCTTGATCCAACCAATAAAGAGCCAGCTTCTTGTTGCTCCAGTTCTTCTTGGATGCAGTAGCTTCGATGCCCTTGGTAATCAGGGGAACCGTTTCCACCAAGTCCAATTTCCAATCGGAATCATCCCAGGTAAACAGCATAATGGGAACTTCGGGGCTCTTGGCAAGGCCTACGCTTCCACGGTCATTCTTGATCTTTACAGGACCCAGATTCAAGCTGGTAAAGCGTTCAAACATGCCGCCCTTGGAAAGGAACAGCCAAAGCATCTTGTATTCGGAAACTTCCCACAGGTGTTCGCGCTCGTAAAGGCGATAAAGAAGGATGGAATATGCTTCATAGAACTGGCAAGTATCCAGATCTTCGGAGGTATAGCTCTTGGCATGAGCCTCCAGAGTATCCAGCCAGTATTCAGAAGAATCAGTCAGCATTTCCAGCAACTGTTCGGACGTGGCGCCATTAGAGACGGAACTCACAAAATTCTGGAACATGGATTCCAGCAGGGTCTGCTTATCCTGTTCACGAGCCTGAACCTTGGCATCCTTCTGATCTGCGGACTGGCCCAGGGTGGCGTCTAGGGCACTAGGCTTAGCTCCATCGGTATTGGAGCCGGCACAGCCAACAAAAATGGAGAGGGCACAGCCCATAATAACCGTAAGAATTTTATTTTTCAGTACATGCATCGCGATACCTACTTAAGAATGAGTTTAGATGAACTTCTGAGAGCCTGTACCCTGAAAGGTTACCAGGGCAGTGGTCCGGGCGGACAACACCGCAACAAGACCAATACAGGAGTTCTCCTGACACTTCGCGAATTTAATTTAGAAATCAAATCCTGCGAAGGAAGAAGCGCCCACGAAAACAAGGTCCATGCGTTGCACCGTATGCAGATGGCCTTGGCACTTCAAGTTAGATGCGAACCGGCTTCCCCGGAAATACCCTTCCCAGGAAGCAACGGACATATCCAGACCTCCAATGCACTATTTCCCCTCTTTGTAGCCCATGTGTTCGACATTATGGCAAGCAAGGGCGGAGACACCAAGATGGCGGCAGCGGCATTCAAGCTAACCCCCAGTGCACTAGTCAAGATTCTGCGACAGGATAAGGCCTGCGCCACAAAACTGCAGGGCAGTCGCCAGCAAAATGGTCAAAAGCCTTTAAAGTTGTAAAAATCATTTTACAACTATTTTTAGCAAAAACGGAAATTTTCGGACAATTACCTCGTGTTAGGAAATAGGACATCTTAACAATGGAGGTTATATGAGTCCTATGATCAAAACCCGCGGTTTATTTGGAACTGCGGCAACCCTTCTGTGCGCAGGCGCTCTCTGGAATTGTTCTTCCGACACCACTGGCGAGAACAGTTCCGCAGCCCTGAACGCAGCATCTTCCAATGTAGCCCTCAAGCTGGAATACAACGCCCCGCCCCTGCTGGACAGTCTTGTTCTGGACTGCGAGGGTGCGGATACGCTCCATCTGGTCCACAGTTCGAACGACGGAAACTTCAGTCTGGACTTGTTCCCCAGCGACCACTGGAACTTCAAGGCGAAGATTTACGCCAACGGAGCTCTCATGCAGGTGGGCGAACTGGAGACGAAGCTGGAGGCAGGCACAAACGTCAACTTGAACATCCAGATGCATCCCCTCGTGGGATTTGTATATGTGGAGATTCCCTTAGGTCTTGGCAATTCCGCGGGAATTCAGTCCGGCTTGATGACGCTTACCTCGGATGAGAACCGCTACGAGATTCCCATGGTCCTGGGCACCAGCAAGGGCTATTTCAAGAGCGAGATGTTGAAGTTGGGAGTCCATTATGACGTGACAATCGCCTTGATGGACGCCGATGGAAACGAAATCTACAGTCTGTCGGACAAGTTCCTGTTGAGCGAGGACAGTCCCAATCCGGATTTGTCCCTCCAGGCCCTGAGGGCTCAGATTTCTCTTGCCATCCAGGCCGCTGCAGAAAAGAACGTGAACCTCACTTTGCCGCTTCCCGCAGGCTACCGCCTCCCTCGGGCAGAAGAATTGCTGATTACGGAATACTTTTCCGCCCCGGATTCCAAGGATTCCAGCCAGTATGAATTCGTTGAAATTTTCAACGGCAGTCTGGACACTCTGATTCTGGACGACTGCACCTTGAACGTTACCAGCGGCAGTACCAGCAAGAGTTTCGTCCTGACCGTCAGCGAGATTCCTCCTGCAGAAGTCCTGGTGTTAGGTTCCGCCAACTCCGAGCGTACTCCCGCGGGGTACGTAAACACCGAGGGATGGCTTGACCTTGGGAACTCCAAGGGAGCGATTTCCTTAAAGTGCGGAAACGAAGTGATGGACGAACTGTATTACGCAACGGAACCCGACAGTATCCACACGAGTGCGGTACCCGCCCTCGGTTCCGGCAAGTACGGAAGTTCTGGCCAGCTGGACATCGACAAGTGGAAAACCCGCTACGATGCAACCGCCTGGTGCCTGGGCGCCCCCACCCCCGGCGAACTCTCCTTCTGTAACTAGACAAAAAGGGCCCGGTTTTCAACCGGGCCTTTTGCGAGCGCGAGGGTTCGTTCACTCGGCAAAGCCGAGGGATAAAGAAGCCCGAGCTTTTTTCCTGAGCGAAAGGCCCGGAATAACCGGGCCTTTTGCGAGCGCGAGGGTTCGTTCACTCGGCAAAGCCGAGGGATAAAGAAGCCCGAGCTATTTTTATCTATGCGTGGATCTGAGAGTTGGCTCTTTCCACGTCAAACAGGCGACGGAGCAGTTCCGTGCGAGCCGGTTCACGTTCTTCAGCCAAGGTCAACGGACCCATGTTGATAGCCACCAGGATTGCACCCGGATAATTATTGGCATTCTTGATGAATTCGCTTTCAGAAACACCTTCCGTGTAGAAATCCACCACGAAAGTGTCCCAATCTTCGTTTTCAAGCAAGTCCTGAGCTTCAGCTTCGGTCTTTACAGCCTTGATGGTTGCACCCACCAGAAGGTCGGTAAGAACTTCCAGGCAAGCGTCACGACGAGCATCGTCTTCTTCCCAAATCAGGATACAACGATCGCTATAGTCACGAACTTGAGTGGCGGAGCCTTCGGATTCCTCGTCGAAGAGAGCTTCGGCGGATTCATCCATTTCTTCATCATCAAAATCTTCAGTATTCTTTGCCATAGTAACCCAAATATAGTAAAACACCCCCTGAAAACTTGCCATTATTAACGGATTTTTCTAACTTTGCGCGCAAAAATACAACAGTCTTTATAAAAGAAGGCCCTATGGATCAATCTAAAATCAGAAACGTCGCCATTATCGCCCACGTTGACCACGGTAAAACTACCCTGGTGGACCAGCTCCTCAAGCAGTGCGGAACTTTCCACGAAGGTGAAGAAGTCAACGAACGCGTGATGGACTCCGACAACCTGGAACGCGAACGCGGCATTACCATCCTTTCCAAGAACACCAACGTGATGTACAAGGGCTACCGCGTGAACATCGTTGATACCCCGGGGCATGCTGACTTCGGTGGTCAGGTGGAACGTGTTCTCGGTACCGTTGACGGCGTGATTCTGGTGGTGGACGCTTTCGAAGGTCCTATGGCCCAGACCCGTTTCGTGACCCAGAAGGCTCTGGAAATGGGACTTATTCCTATCGTCGTGGTGAACAAGATCGACCGCGATGGCTGTAATCCTCATGGCGCCCTGGACAAGGTATTCGACCTGTTCTGCGAACTGGACGCTAACGAAGAACAGCTGGACTTCGACAAGGTGTTCGGTTCCGGCCGTAAGGGTATCTGCAAGGCAGAAATGGAAGATCCGGATGGCGACTTCTCCATCCTCATGGACAAGATTATCGAACGCATCCCGGCTCCTAAGGGCGATCCGAACGCAGAACCTCTTCTGCAGATCACTTCTCTGGAATACTCCGGCTTCCTGGGCCGTTTGGCCGTAGGCCGCGTCCAGAATGGTTTGTTCAAGCCGGGTCTCACCGTTGCACAGTCCTCTGTCGAAGGCAAGTTCAAGAACGTCCGTCTCCAGAAGGTGCTGCGCTATGACGGTCTTACTCCGCAGCCGGTGGAAGAAGCTGGTCCGGGTGACATCGTCCTCCTGGCTGGTTTCGACAACTTCGATATCGGCGATACCCTGTCCGATCCGAAGAATCCGGTGGAACTGCCCCGTATTCATATTGACCCGCCCACCATCTCCATGCTGTTCACCGTGAACACATCTCCCCTTGCTGGTAAGTACGGTGGAAAGTTTATGACCGGTAACCAGCTGCAGGAACGTCTGGAACGCGCTCACATGGCTGACCCCGCCCTCCTGGTGGAAAAGGTCGATGGCGCTTCTACTTTCAAGGTTTCTGGTCGTGGTATCCTTCACCTCACCATCCTGGTTGAAAACATGCGTCGTGAACTCTATGAATTCACCATCGGTTCTCCCCAGGTGATTTTCAAGAACGACGAAAACGGCAAGCTTCTCGAACCTATCGAAGAATTCAAGGTTGAAGTGCCCAGCGAATACAGCGGCGCTTGCATTGAAGAAATCGGTAAGCGTAAGGGTGAAATGGTCAACATGGTCACCGACGACAACGATCGCGTGACCCTGGAATACCTGGTTCCCTCTCGTGGCCTTATCGGTATCCGTCCCAAGCTGCTGTCCCTGTCCAAGGGTTACGCTATCAGCCAGTCCATCTTCAAGGAATACGAACCGTACAAGGGCGAAATTCCCGCTCGTATCAACGGCGTGCTCATTGCCAAGGAACCGGGCGAAGCTGCAAGCTATGCACTTTCCAACCTGGAAGACCGCGGCTACCTCATCATCGGACCGGGTGCAGAAGTTTATCCGGGTATGATCGTAGGTGAACACAACCGTGACGTGGATATCACCGTGAACGTGACCAAGGGTAAGCACCTTACCAACATGCGTTCCAAGTCCGCAGATGACATGATTCAGCTGACCCCGTACCGTCGCCTGACTCTGGAAGAATGCGTGACCTTCATTAACGAAGACGAATGCATCGAAGTCACTCCGGAAGTTCTCCGCCTCCGCAAGACCGAGCTCGACCCGATCAAGCGTAAGCAGCTTTCCAAGAAGCCTGCCGAAGAAGAGTAATAGGGGCTAGAGGCTAGGATCTAGGAGTTAGTGAACGCTAGTGAAGAACGTTTCCTGATCCTGAAGCTGGCCTAGCTTCCCTGACTAAATATTAAAAGGTCCGCTTTTTTAAGCGGGCCTTTCTTTATACCAGCGCAGGAATCATGCTCTAGTATACAAATCCCAAACGGCCTTCACCACTTTTCAGAAATTCGTTCATATAGTCCTTGCCAATCTTGCAAGCTTCGGGCAGAGTCTTGCCCAGAGCCACATTTGCAAGAATTGCAGAACTCAGGACACAGCCTGTGCCGTGCTTACCTGCGCCAGGCAGCCTCGGGCTCTCGAACTTATATTCCTTTCCCTCGTGCAACAAGGTATCGATGGCTTCCACATCCGTAGTGTGGCCGCCCTTCAAAAGTACGGAGCAGTCCTTCCCCATCTGGATGAGGCCCTTTTCCTGCGCCTGTTCCAAACCCAGGAACTTGTATTCGTCGGCGTTGGGTGTAACCAGGTCGATCATTTTCATTATGGGCAGAAAATCGTCTGCATCGCGCATAAAGTGAAAGCCTGCGCTGGCGCTTGCAATGGGGTCCCAGACGATGAATGCGTCGGGAGATTTTTCGCGAACGAATTCCACAACGCGCTTCAGGATCTTGGCTTTTTCCACCAGTCCAATTTTCACGTACTTAAAGGTATGCTTGCGGAACAGGGTTTCCAGCTGGGCCTCGATACGTTCCCAGATTACCCAACCGGGCGCCACAAACTCATCTTCGTTCTGTTCCGTAAGAGCGGTACAGACGGCCTGACCATATACCCCGAAATGGGACATGGTCTTGATATCCGAAATAAAGCCGGCTCCGGCGCTTCCGTCAAAACCAGCAATGGTCAAAGCACAAATCATATTGTTCATGCCCATAAAATAAATAAAATACATCCCCTGGCAAGACCATCCAGGAGATGTATCAAATTAAACGCAATCTTACATTACGCTAGATGTAAAAAGCGATGAGGGCAGCAGTTGTAGCGCAAATCAAGACCACCGCAGGGACAATAGGCTTGCGCATGGCCTTAGCTCCCAGGAAGAACACCAGGCCACCCTTAGTCAGCGTATTTGCAAGGCTTGCAAAGAGGAATGCAAGAACCAGTTCACGAACGCCAAGACCAGACTTTAGATGCATATCGATGACGGAGAAGGCAACCGCATCCATCTCAGCGGCGCCCCCTAGGAAGCTACAGGCAAGAAGCGCTCCCGACCCAAGGTACACGCGGGCGGCATTCGCAACGAACATGACCGCAGTAAACACCACGCCAAACTTGATAGCCGGCAACAGCTTGAAGGGATTACTAAAATCAGCCGTTTTCTCGCTATGGTTTCGAGACGCACGAATCTTTAAGAACAGTGCATAAGCCAAGCTAGGTACCACAGGAACCAGCAAGGGCAAAGCCAGAGGTCCAGCCAAGCTACCGCTTAAGGCAATGCAAATGAGGTAGAGTCGAACATACATCACAGACCAACTCAGCACAATGCCCAAGGTAAAGTCACTGGCATAAGCTTCATTATCCCTGCTTCGTCCCGCCAAGTTCAAAGTAAGAGCGGTACTGCTGGCGAGGCCACCCAACAGGCCGGTAAGCCAGATGCCCTTTCCCGGACCCACCAGTTTAATCAAGACGTAGCCCACAAAGCCAATGCCCGAAATGAACACAACAAACATCCAGATGGTGTGAGGATTCAGTACTTGCAGTCCCGGGGGACCGAAAGCCTGATTGGGCAAGAAAGGCAAGATTAAAGCGGATATGACGGCGAATTTTACCGTGGCGAGAATATCCTCACGGGAGAGTTTCTGAGCGAAATTATGGAGCTGCTCCTTGGCGGTCAAAATCCAGAGGATGACCACCATAATGACGCAGGATTCCAGCAGGCGATTGTGCCAGCACATGGTTCCCAGCAAGTAAACAATGACTAGAGCCACGCTGGTAGTAATACCCGCCGTAACCGCAGGTCCGCTAGCACCAGGCTCCTCCCGATGGCAAATTCCGAAGGCGATGTGGCTAGCCATCAGAAGTAATCCTATGACAACAAACCCTGTTACAAAAGGCGCCACCCCGCCCATGGAATCCGAGAGAAGCGCAGTCATGGCTCCACCAAGGCTTACCAAAGTAAACGTGCGAACACCAGCCGGATGACGATCCGACTTGTCAAAATAGGTATGCTCACGCTGCATGCCGATAATCAGCCCGATGCCGATGGATGCAGCCAGACGATATAAGACGCTAAATTCCAACATGAGAAAACCGCCTTTCCAAAAAGCTTTGTACGGACTATCTCACCAATCTACTTTCATTTTATGAAAGCGACTGACACCCTATATTACAAGTTGGATTATCGACGGACCAAGTCCGACTTCATGGACATTTTCATGTCATACATGCGCTTGTCCGCTTCGCGGTATACATCATCGGCAGAAACATGACCCAGTTCACTACGATAGGCAATACCATAGGCTGCTTCCAGATGAACGGGAGTTCTGCTAGACGCTTCTTCTGCATATGCAACCATTCGTTTAATGGCCTCATCAACATCCTTAAGATGTTCATCTCGAATGATGGCAAGAAATTCATCACCGCCCATACGAATTGCGGTTCCAATACCATCAAAGGCTCTCTTAAACACAGAACCGAAGACTCTAATCAGCTTATCACCAGCAATGTGTCCAAACCGGTCATTCACCACTTTCAAGCCGTTCATATCAATACTGATAATGGCAAAATCACTATTGCTTCGACCGAGTACGTCAAAAATCTGGCTGCTCTTTGTTCGGTTATAAAGGCCAGTCAAACTGTCTTTATACACCATCGCAGCAAGAACATCCTTTTCCGTCTTTGCAGCAATAATATCCTTGAGGTAATACAAATAACTAGCCAACAACAGCATGACGAAGGCCAAAACACCAATAGGAATCCAAGTTGTCTCAAAGAAAGCATTTCGCACCGTAAAGAACTTGTACACGTTATAACGTAACAAGTCGGCAAAGGCCGTCACACCAAAGATCGCCACACCCAAAGAAAGAATTTTTCCAGAAAGGTTCGTATTCTTTTGATACGGAAGAACATGAACTATAACAAACAAGAATCCAATAAAGATATAGATATGGAAGAAAGAAAGCGTATCGTGGACCTGCACAATATCTTCCAGATGAAGGACTGCCGATACCAAAACAAACAAGGCTCCCGCAATCGCAAAAATTTTCAAGACAATTCCATGCCATGCCTTTTCCGAAGTCTTACACATGTCATACAGCAATAGGGCAAACGGAACTGGAGTCAGATAAAGGGTATAGAATTCCAAAAGTGAATTGAAAGCAAAATCCATGGAGAAAGCCTGGATCAACTTCGTATAGCACAACGTCCAGAGCCCCAGCAGGAAAGCGACGCAGCCAATCATGAACATGCGGAAGGATCTCCTGAACCAAACGCCTCCAAAAGCGCTTGCAAGAATAGCAATCACTCCAAAAATAACCAGGAACAGTCCTATGACAATTTCTTTAAGATGAACCGCATTGTAATCACTTATGGATTTTTCTTCTGGCAAGAAATCAAAGTGAGGGAACGCATTAAAGGAATCATCCGAATAAACAATCATTCGAATTCGAAGCTTCTTACCAATAGGATTCATTGGCATCAGTACATAATTGATGCCACTTCCAAGGAACGGCTTTTCTCTCGGATCATCAAAGCCATAGCTATAAAACACGCTATCATTTACGGCTACGTCTACTGCGGAATGGTAGGTTCTAAAACGCAACACCGCATGATCAGGCATGTATGTGGGAACCACGTTTTCAAGAACAATGGTATCTCCACGTTGAGCCCTAAACGGAACCTTGAACAAGGACGCGTCATCAACATGGTAAGTATTTTCCAGATAGGTAACGTTCCAGCCATCATCCAAACTTACCGTGTTATCAGAAGCACCCCGTTCCTGAAGTGTCGCAACAAAGCCCCATGCTACGCATAGCAGCACGACAAATGCCAGGAACGAAAGGATTTTGTCTCGCTTACTGACCATGGGCAACCTCGAGCCTAGACTCGCTCCCAAACTTCGTAAGAAGTTTCGTAATCATTCTTTTCGTCGATACCAAAGTGCTCTTCGCTTACCTTACGCCACCCCTCTCCCCAATCCGGAAAGAAAACATCGCCCTGAACTTGAGCCAGCACGCGAGTGACATAAAGTTTTTTAACAAGAGGCATGGCTTCGCCATAAACCGCCGCACCACCGATAATAAAACATTCCGTTTCACCGGCAACTTCAGCAGCCTTGATTGCAGCATCCAGAGAGTTGCACACGATGCAGCCAGGCGCCTCGAAGGAAGCGTTCCGGGTCAGCACATAGTTCGTACGATTGGGCAACGGACGTCCAATATCGTCATAGTTCTTGCGACCAAGAACAATAGAATGGCCAGTAGTAATCGCCTTGAAACGCTTCAAGTCTGCAGACAAGTGCCAGGGCAGATGTCCGTCACGACCGATGACGTTATTCTCAGAAATCGCAACGATAGCAGAAATCAACATAACCTACACATCCCTTTATGTTGTTCTCTACACCGCGATGGGCGCCTTGATTGTTGGATAAGGATCGTAATCCACAAGCTCGAAATCTTCAAACTTAAAGTCGAACAGATCCTTCACATCCGGATTCAACTTCATCGTCGGGAGCTTGCGAGGCGTTCTTGACAGCTGTTCCTTCACTTGTTCAAAGTGATTGGAGTACAGATGTGTATCGCCCAGCGTGTGGATGAATTCACCCGGTTCGTAATCGCAAACCTGAGCAAGCATCAAGGTCAGCAAAGCATAGCTTGCAATATTGAACGGAACCCCCAGGAAAGTATCGGCACTGCGCTGATACAGCTGGCAGGAAAGCTTACGTTTGCCGCTTGCACCTACCCCACCGACGTAGAACTGGAACAGGCAGTGGCAGGGCGGCAAAGCCATCTTGTCCACTTCAGAAACATTCCATGCACAAACCAGATGGCGGCGGGAATCCGGATTATTCTTCAGGCTGTTCACCAGATTCTTGATCTGGTCAATATGTCCACCTTCGGGAGTAGGCCAGCTACGCCACTGGTGACCGTACACCGGACCCAGGTCGCCGTTTTCATCGGCCCATTCATCCCAGATAGTCACCTTGTTATCGTGCAAATACTTGATATTGGTATCGCCCATCAGGAACCACAAGAGCTCGTGAATAATGGAGCGCAAATGCAATTTCTTGGTAGTCAGGCAAGGGAAACCCTTGGACAGATCGTAGCGGCACTGACGTCCAAATACGGAGCGAGTACCGGTGCCGGTACGGTCGGAACGGTCCACACCGTTTTCCATAATATCTTTCAGAAGATCCAGATACTGCTGCATATTAAACCTCCCCATCCTTCGGGGGCAGTTCTCCGAAGATTTCAGAACGTTTGTACGTCTTAGGAGATTCCACGTCCTTTTCCTTCAGGAGAGCGTTAACGGCATCCGTAATCAAATCCTGAGTATGGCGAGGCACGGGTTTCTTACCCAGGCGAGCCTTCTGAACCATCTTGTGATTCAGGTGTTCAGGATTCATTTCCACAACATCATGATTGGAAGCGTCAACAGCAGTCAAAATTTCGTCGAGTTTGGTCATACTAGTAAAGATATAATAATATATCCGTAAATTTGAAAAATTTCCACAAAAAAAGCCCCAGACTTGCGTCTGGAGCTTAATTTCAGAACTGTTCAGTAAAATTACGGAACGTAGTTGCTGTGGCAGCCTTCGCCGTCATCGTCCGGGCTCACGAAGAGCATTTCGATACGACGGTTCATTTCACGGCCATCTGCGGTGGAGTTATCATCCACGGGGCAAGTCGGGCCCATACCAATTGCCTTGATACGATCCTTCTTCACGCCAGCCTTGGTGAGTTCCTTCATCACAGCTTCGGCACGCTGCTTGGACAGCTTAATGTTCTTGGCTTCCTTACCGACGTTGTCGGTATGGCCCTGAATCACAATCTTGAGGTCCTTATATTCGTCGTTTTCGACAAGCTTCTTAGCGACGGACTTCAGGATCTTCTTAGCGTTGGATTCGAGAGTTGCCTTACCAGACTTGAAGGTCACGCCATCGAGCTTTTCAGGAGCCTTCTTCGGGCAGCCATGGCCATCGTCACCAGCCACATCCGGGCAGCGGTCGATACCAGAGCAGACGCCTTCGAACTGCTTCAGGAGCTTCTTGTTGGTCACCCATTCAGAGCAGACGCCATCCTTATCAGCATCCGGATCTTCGTCAGACGGGCAGCCGTTGTTCCATTCAGGACCATTTTCGTCTTCGCAACGGTCATAGCCATGGCAAACATCCTTATACTGTTCCAGCATCTTCTGCTTGGTCACCCACGGAGAGCAAAGGCTATCCTGGTCCGGGTCCGGATCATCAGCCGGGCAACCCTTATTCCATGCAGGACCTGCTTCGTCTTCACACTGGTCCTTACCAGTACAGATATCCTTGAACTGGTCAAGCATCTTCTGCTTGGTCACCCACTGAGAGCAGACACCATCCTGGTCCGGGTCCGGATCTTCGGCCGGGCAACCCTTATTCCATTCGGGACCTGCTTCCACGGGGCACTTATCCAGGCCGTGGCAGACATTAGCAAACTGTGCGAGCATATTCTTTTCAGTTACCCACGGTGCGCAGAGGCTGTCACCGTCAGCATCCGGATTGTCCATGGGGCAACCTTCAGCAAAGGCTTCACCAGCTTCGTTGGGGCACTTATCGATACCAGAGCAGATACCATCATACTGGTCGAGCATACCGCGTTCGGTAACCCAAGCATCGCAGATGCCATCCTGGTCAGTATCCGGATTACCCAGCGGGCAACCTTCGTTATTTGCAGGGCCGAATTCAGTCGGGCACTTATCAATACCCTTACAGGTCTTGGTAATTGCGTATTCAGCCTTCAGGTTTTCATCTTCAGCAGCCTTTTCGAAGTAGTAGCCCATCTTCTTCTGGGTCACCCATTCATCGCAGAGGCCGTCGTTATCGGAGTCAGGATCATCCCACGGGCAGCCCTTGTTTGCAACAGCACCAGCTTCGCCCGGGCACATATCGTAACCCTTACATACGCCAGCAAACTGATCCAGAGCGCCTTCGTCAGTTACCCACGGAGAGCAGAGACCGTCACCATCCGGATCCGGCTGCTTGGTCGGGCAACCACCAAACTGAGCAGAGCCAGCCTGGTTCGGGCATTCATCGATACCTTCACAAATATCCTTGAACTTCTTGGAAAGCTTCTTCTGGCTTACCCAAGCATCGCAGACGCCATCCTTATCCGGATCCGGGTCATCCAGCGGGCAACCATCATCGCCTTCGCCAGCTTCGTTGGGGCACTGGTCAACGCCTTCGCAGACGTCAGCAAATTCGGACTGGAAGCCCTTTTCTGCAACCCAGGCATCGCAAACGCCATCTTCGTCAGCATCGGGATTACCCAGCGGGCAACCCTGGTTCAGACGATGACCATAGTCATCCGGGCAGTTATCTTCATCATCCACAACGCCATCGCCATCGCGGTCCTGAGCAAGCAGGAAGCCGCTCCAAGTCAAACCACCGTAGACAGTGTACTGCGGAGTTGCGCGGATACGTTCAGCCTTCACGCTGAATTCACCGGCAGTACCAATATTTTCGTTTTTACGTTCGCCGTTAGACAATACGTAAACATCGTTCAGGAAGTTGTCCTTGCCGCCCAGGTAGTAAGAAGCACCCAGGTGGATGTCCATACCGATAGGCAGGTGGAATACGACACCACCAGTAATAGCCTTGTTATCCAGCTTCTGTTCCAAACCAGGGATGCGAGCGCCTGTGAGAGAATCCACAGTTGCACCATAGTAATCAAACGGATCGAGCTGCATATCCCAGAAGAATTCTGCAAACAGGGACAGGAAGTCCATGACATAAACTTCTGCAGCGGCGCTGACGAACGGGTTGGACATGTAGTCCGTGTTCATCACGTAGTTGTAACCACCGTTAATATGAACGAGGAACGGGAAACCGTCACCACCATCCAGCTTGCTAAAGTCTGCGGTAACTGCAAGACCACCCTTAAGGGAGGTGTTCTTGGTACCGAAAGGCATTGCAACGCCAGTGTTCTTGTTGATGTAGCTCAAGTGACGGATCCAGAGACCCTGCTTGGTTACGTTAGCGGTACCAGCTTCCACACCACCAAAAATAGCCATGTCGATGGGCTGGTCATCAGGCAGGGGGAAGCGGAACTTCAAGTCACCCTTCAGGTTACCTACATAACCCATCTTGACGCCGGTAATCGGAGCAGTAACAGCACCGGATTCCGTAGAGGCAGGAACCCCATTATTGCTAACAACACCTTCAGCGGTCATCTGATCATAGTAAACCGGCAAGGTCACACCAAGATCAAAATAGCTACCGATACCAATTGCAAAACCTACATAGGCGCTTGCACCCATATAGTCAGAAATAGGAGCGTCAATAGTCTGAGAAGAGGTACCAAGCGTGAACTTCTGCTGAAGAGCCGTACCTGTAAAATCATTGTTCGGGAACATGTCGTTGCCGAATGTTCCATCGCCCAAAAGGGTAAACACCAGCTTGGAGCTACCCAAGGACTGAGCTGATTGGGTCTTGTTGACACCAACGAAGCCTTCCTTATTGATTGTCTGGGGATGCGCTGCAAAGGCAGAACCTGCCAAAGCAAGGGCAACGCCCATAGCTACTTTTTTCATAGCGTCTCCTTAAGAATGGGAATCCTACCAAACAAAGATTCCCGAATTAACTACGTTAAATATAATTTATGTTAACATTTGCTCCAAACTCGGCAGCCGTAAAAGCGTGGAAAATCACACAAAAAAAGGCAAAAAAGCCTATTGAAAATAAAATTTTACACCTTTGGACTTGTTTTTTCCGTTGTGATTTTCACATCATCCCACATCCGCTTTTCAAGCGAAGGACGCCTCGAAAATTTCGGAATGGGACCTGCAAATACTGGTAAAACCGCGTTTTCCTACGATGATATGGTCTAACACGGGAATCTGAAGCACCCTTCCCGACATACAAAGAGTACGGGTAATCGCCATATCCTCGGGGCTAGGCGACATGGATCCCGACGGATGGTTATGGGCGAAAATAACGGAAACCGCCCGATCCTCGATGGCCTTCACGAATGCCTCCCGCGGATGTACCGGAGTCTGATTCACCAGCCCCGTAGTCAATTCATGGACACGAATGACGTAATTGGCGGAATTCAAAGTTACAAGCACCAAATGTTCCTGTTCCTCATACTTTAAATAAGAAAGCCTGGACATCAAATCTTCCGGAGCACTTACAGGAATTGCCTTATCACTCAGAATGTATCGGCCCGAAAGTTCCAGGCAAGCGAGGATCTGCAAGGCCTTCACCTTTCCCAATCCACGAATTTTCCGAAGGTTAGCCAGCGTGGGTACAGACGTTTCCGTAGAAAGATATTCCGAAAGTCTGCGAGAAAGCTCGAAAACATCGCAATTCTGGCACCCACTGCCAAGAATCAACGCTAAAAGTTCCTCATTGCTCAGGGAGGCTGGTCCATACTGCTCCATTTTTTCCCGAGGAAGGAGTCCATTCAGCACAGGAAGGTAATTTTGAGGGGTTACAAGAGGATGATCGCATACATATCCATTCATAGGAGTCCTTTTTTAAAGTTGTTTTCTCCTATACACGATTCTTTCACCCCATTTAAACGAATTTTTATTGAAAATTCTTGTTTACAAGAATAAAAACGATTCTTTCCATAGGTCCGCAGGGTGTAAAATCACGAGTTTTCATAAAAATACTAGACAGATTTTTCACGATGCGTAAAAAACAAAGCTCTTTTCATTTGTACAAAACATTGTTTTTCAAAACTTTCATCTAAAAAACCAGTTTTTTACACCCATTTTTGTACCAAAAGTCACACTTTAGCCCAATATTTATCACTTTTTTAAATTTTTATTAGACAAACCACTTCCCTTTATAGATTCTTTGACTATATTTTCGGCATAAAATTTGAAAGTTTAACCATCCGAAAAGGAAATTTTATGGCAAATAAAACCTTAAGCGGTGCAGAAGTGATCATCGAATGCCTCAAGCGTGAAGGCATCGACACCATTTTCGGCTATCCTGGTGGATCCGCAATCCCCATGTTCGACGCAATTCTTGATTCCAACATCAAGGTTGTCCTGACTCGTCACGAACAGGGTGCAACTCATATGGCCGACGGCTATGCTCGTCAGACTGGTAAGGTGGGCGTTGCCCTGGTAACTTCCGGTCCGGGCGCTACCAATACCTTCACCGGTATCTACACTGCTCTTATGGATTCTAGCCCTATAGTTGTGTTGGCCGCTCAGACCACCACTCCGAACCTGGGTAAGGATGCCTTCCAGGAATGCGATACCAGCGGTATGACTTTCGCTGCTGTCAAGCACTCCTACCTGGTGAAGGATCCCAACGATCTTCCCCGCATCATGAAGGAAGCTTTCCACATTGCACGTACCGGCCGTCCGGGTCCCGTGCTGATTGACCTCCCCAAGGACGTGACCGCAGGTGCCTGCACCGCTCCGTTCACCGACCAGATGGACCTTCCGGGCTACAAGATTCCCACCTACGCTCCTACCGAAGCTGTTGAAAAGGCTGCTGAATACCTGAAGAAGGCTAAGAAGCCCCTCCTCCTGGTGGGTCATGGTGCAATGATTTCTGGCGCAGCTCGCCAGGTGAAGGAACTTGCCGAAAAACTCCAGGCTCCCGTAGCTTGCACTCTTCTCGGTCTGGGCACCTTCCCCTCCGATCACGAACTTTCTCTCGGCATGCTGGGCATGCACGGCACCGTCTACGCCAACAAGGCCGTTCTGGATTGCGACTTGATCCTTTCCATCGGCTCTCGCTGGGACGACCGTATCACTGGTAAGCTTGAAGTGTTCTGCAAGGACGCCATCAAGATGCACATCGACATCGACCCCGCCGAAGAAGGCAAGGTCCTCCAGCCGGATGTGTTCATGTGCGGCGACGCCAAGATGGTTCTGGAACAGCTCCTGCCCCTCGTTTCTAAGCTGGACACCGCAGAATGGGTCAAGACCTGCCAGACTTGGAAGAAGCGTTTCCCGTTGACCTACCCCAAGCAGGGCGGTCTCCGTATGCAGCACATTGTGCAGACCGTCAGCGATCTTACCCAGGGTAAGGCTATCGTCACTACCGACGTGGGTCAGCACCAGATGTGGGTTGCTCAGTTCTTCAAGATCAACAATCCTCGCCAGCTCCACTCCAGTGGCGGCGCAGGCACCATGGGCTTCGGCCTGCCCTCTGCAATCGGTGCAGCATTCGGTAACACTACCGGCTGGCCCGTCTGCAGCTTCAGCGGCGATGGTGGCTTCCAGATGACCGAATTCGAACTTGCAACCGCAGCACTCCACAAGCTGCCCATCAAGATTTTCGTCCTCGATAACAAGTACCTGGGCATGGTGCGTCAGTGGCAGGAACTGTTCTACGACCACCGTTACTCCAGCGTTGACATGCAGGGTAACCCTGACTTCGTCAAGCTCGCCGAAGCCTACGGTATCCCGGGTCTCCGCATCAAGCGCGCTGCCGATGCAGAACGCATGATCCAGAAGGCTCTGGACTATAACGACGGTCCTATCGTTATCTGGTGTGAATGCGAAAAGGAAGACAACGTGTTCCCCATGATTCCGGCAGGTGCACCTTTGACCTCCATGATTACTGAACAGCCCAAGGCTCAGCTCGAAAAGCCGACCGGATCGACCTAATCGCGGAAAGGAGATTTAAAAATGATTTCTAAAGCTCATTCTATTAGTTTGTTAGTTGCAAACCGCCCGGGCGTGCTCGTTCGCATTGCTCTGGTGTTCTCCCGCCGTGGTTACAACATCGACTCCCTGGTCGTGTCCCCCACGCTGGACGACAACTTCAGCCGCATGAACATCGTGGCTCACGGTAATCCCGAAATCCTGATGCAGATCATCAAGCAGCTGGAAAAGTTGGTTGACGTTGTGCAAGCCAAGGACCACACCAACATGAACGTGGTGGAAAAGGAACTGGCCTTGATCAAGGTTCGTTGCGCTCCGGAACAGCGTACCGAAATCCTGCAGCTCTGCGATCACTTCAAGGCTGTTACCGTTGACATGACCGAAAACTCCATGATCATCCAGATTACCGGTAACACCGATAAGATCGATGCAATGAAGAGCCTGTGCCAGAAGTTCGAAATCGTCGAATACATCCGCACCGGTAAGGTCATCATGCTCCGCGGTGAAGACAAGACCTAAAAAGACCGACTTTGCTAGAGTCTAAATAAATTCATCTCGTAAGCAAAGTCTCTCGCGAACGCCCCTGGTGTAACAACCAGGGGCTTTTTCGCTCACAGCATTTTATCGAACGAAACTAGAAAGCCCTCGGTTAACGCCGAGGGTTTTTCTGTATTACAATTTCTTCAACCAGGAGTGCTTTATCGTAAGGTCAATCACATAGGCAAAAAAGTTTCGGACTAACGGAATCTTAATGATTTTACGAAGCAATGGTATAAACCATTTGCATTTTCGCCGAAGCTCCTCCCCCGTCACTCTTGACGCCGTCAAGGATGAAGCCAAAGACTGCCACGCATTCCTAGACTCTTCAGAATCCAATTCAAGAACAGCTAGAATTTCATCTAGATTCCGTTCTAGACTATCGAGCTTTTCTTCAGGACTTTGAGGCATTACTTTTCCAGCACTTTTTCGATTTCTGCGATATACAAGGTATGCATGGTATCACTTGCGTACCAGCGATCTAGAATGCTCTTGTCGATAAAGCTCTGTTCGTCGAACTTCTGCGCGAAAAGTTTCTTGCAGACTAGAACCTTTGTAGCCTTTTCAAAAGCGGGCACACCTTCAGCCATTTCAGCCTTCATGCCGGTAACAGCAAGCTTATCTTCGTCACGGCCAGAGACTTTACCGATGCGTCCCATTTCCTGCTTGCAGTCTCCATCGAAGAAGTTCAGGGCAAAGCGTTCACCAGCGTCAACGAACTCCTTGGTGTAGCGGGTCTGGCGAATCACCACGAAGGCTACAGGCTTATTCCACATAAAGCCGATGCCGCCCCAACTTGCAGTCATGGCATTCATCTTGCCATCCTTTTCAGCGGCAATCAACATCCAGTCCTGACCAATCATCTTGATAGGGTTCTTCTGGAGATCTTCGGCAGAAGTTACTTTGTATTCAATCATTTTTTCCTCTATTAAAATCCTAAGACAGCTTCGGAGATTTCGTTGGCTTCGTCGGAGCCGTCATCAGCCCAATCGCAGATGAATTCACCCCAACCATCGCTGGTACCGCAGCCCATCCCCACGTCAAAACTGGACCACTTAAAGGCTCCGAAGACTTTTTCAAAACGGTCCATCAAGTCGCTGAAAAATTCCTCCGGGAACTCGTCTTCTTCCACCATGACGGAGCCGTCCATAGCAAGCAATTCACCTTCGGGAAGTTCCTCGAAGCGACATTCGTATTCGTCCATCATGACATCGTCTACAGAATACCAATCCCCGCAATCTTCGCTGGGGAGTTCCGCTTCGGGGAACTGTTCCATAAAGGCATCGTACAGTTCAGCAAGCTGGCTGCTTACACCTACAAAACGGACAAGAACTCTGTAACTCATGGGGACTCCTTTTTGCGAACTCATGACATCATGATTCTACGTTTCCAAATATAAATACAGGAAGACAAAAAGAACCAGAGACGTCATAAATCGAGTGTATTGCGAGTTATAGTTTTTTCTTATTATAGCCATAACCTATTCCAAAATACTGGCTCTTGAATCCTGTGGATCCAGGCCCGTCCATAACATCTTTCTATATTTGCGCCCATGAGTGAATCTTTGCATAATGGTAGTCTTTGCCCGGTCGTTCCCCAGACCTTCGTTAAGGATTATGGGGACCAAGGTTTCTTGCTTGAGAACGGCAAGACTCTTCCTGCTTTGGAAATTCGTTACGAAACTTACGGCACCTTGAATGCCGAAAAGAATAATGTCGTGTGGGTTACGTCTCCGCTGACAGCCGATGCCCACGTGGCCGGTTATTATTCCCCCGATGATAAAAAGCCTGGTTGGTGGGACCCCCTTATTGGCCCCGGTAAGCCTGTGGATACGGACCGTTTCTTTGTGGTGTGCAGCAACATTCTGGGTGGCTGCAAGGGCACCACTGGCCCCGCAAGCATTAATCCTCGCACCGGCAAGCCTTACGGCAGCACCTTCCCCACCATCACCATTGGCGACATGGTCCATGCCCAAAAGGAACTGGCCGACCATCTGGGAATCAAGGAACTTTATTGCGTGATCGGAGGCTCCATGGGTGGCTTCCAGGCCATGAAATGGGCAATCTATTACCCTGAACAGGTTAAGCGCTGCGTTCTCATCGCAACGTCTCCCCGCTTTAGCAGCCAGGCGCTTGGCTTTGAAATTGTGGCCCGCGATATCATTACCCAGGACCCCAATTACAATAACGGCGATTACTACGAATCCGCCCATCCGGACGTGGGCCTCTCCAACGCCCGTAAGCTCGCACACATCACCTACCTCAGTGCGGTAGGTATGGAAAAGAAGTTCAAGCGCGCCCAGGATCACGAACACAAGAACCACGCCATTACTTACAGCACTCCTTTTGATCTAGATTTTCCGCTGGAAAGTTATTTGCGTTACCAGGGCACAAAGTTCGTGGACCGTTTCGACGCCAACAGCTACCTGCATATCGCGCACGCCACCGACTGCTTCGATCTTGAAACCGAATACGGGTCCTTGGAAAAGGCTTTTGAAAACGTCCAGGCTGAAGTACTGAACGTAAACCTTTCCACCGACTGGCTGTTCCCGCCCCATGAATCCCGTCGCATTACCAGCGCCTTGCTGAATTCTGGCAAGGTGGTTTCTAGCCTGGAATTGGACACAATCTTCGGTCACGACGGCTTCCTTATCGAAGACGAAGACATGGGCAAGGCGGTAGGCCGTTTCCTAGACAGCAAGTTTGACGCTCTCACCGGCAAGCAGACCATTCCTGTTTTCCACGACGAAAAGGACTTCGACCTCTTGGGCTCTCTGGTTACCGATGGGGCCAAGATTCTGGATCTTGGCTGTGGTAATGGCGACTTGATTGACTACCTCCGTCGTACCAAGAATGCCTCTGGCCTTGGTATCGAAAAGCGTATGAAGGACATTATGGACTGCCTGGAAAATGACGTTCCTGTGGTCCAGCGCAACTTGGATGAACGTGGCATTTCCGACATCAAGGATAACAGCTACGACTATGCGATTATTAACCGCACCATCCAGGAAATTCGCGATCCGGTGGCTTTGCTGAACGAGATTCTCCGTGTGGCAAAGCGCGCTATCGTTACGTTCCCCAATTTCGGTCACTGGTCTGCCCGTGGTTCCTTGATGCTTCACGGCCGTATGCCTAAGTCCAAGGAACTGCCTTACGAATGGTACAATACTCCCAACATCCGTTTGCTCACTGTGAAGGACTTCTATACCTTGTGCGAAAAGGAAGGCCTGAAGATTGAGAAGATGGCTTTCCAGAACGAGCAGCTGCTGAGCAAGTTCCTGACCGCCATTGGTCAGAAGAACTTCGGTGCAGAACACGTTATTGCAGTAGTTTCTAAAAAGGTTTAATTATGGCAATTTTATCCATGACTGGTTTTGGCAAGAGTGAGTCCATGTTCCAGGGCGCTCCTTGCGTGATTGAAGTTCGCAGCGTGAACAACCGCTTCTTGGACATCAGCTGCAAACTTCCCAAGAATTTGGCCTATCTTGAAAATTCCTTCAAGAATCAGATCAAGGATAAGCTGGTTCGTGGCTCCGTGATTTTCAGCGTCACTCTGGGCGCAGGCTCTGGCGGCAACGTTCCTGTCAGCTATAACGAACAAGCTATCGCAAAGTTTGTAGACATCACCAAGACGATGCAGGAAAAGTTCGGCATCGCTGGTGAAATCAAATTGGAAAACATCCTTGCACTTCCCGAAGTATTGCAGTTCACGGACAGCGGCGCCGATGCAGAAGCATTGGAAAAGCATTTGGCCGACGAGCTGAACAAGGCTTTGGATAAAGTCATCGAAATGCGAGCCAAGGAAGGAGCCAATCTTGCAGCCGACCTGACCAACCGAGTGAACCATTTGAATGAAGTTCTCTCCAAGGTGGAAGTTCTGGACCCCAAGCGTATTGAAAACTGGAAGGTGAAGTTCCGCGACCGCATTAACGTGCTGTTGAAGGATTCCGAAATCGACGAAGTGCGCCTGTTGCAGGAAGCCTGCATCATGGCAGACAAACTAGACATTAAGGAAGAAATCACACGTTTCAAGAGCCACAACAAGCTGTTCCTCAATGCCCTCAAGGAAGGCGGCGCTCAAGGTAAGAACCTGGGCTTCATCCTTCAGGAAATGGGCCGCGAAGCAAACACCTTGGGAACCAAGTGCCAGGATGCGGAAATTGCAGCATTGGCAATTGAGTTGAAGAACGAAGTGGAATGCATTAGAGAGCAGTCTCTGAACATTGCTTAATCCAGCTTGGAATGTGAAAAACGTCACATTTTCTCCCAAAAAAGAAAATTTCGGCGCTTTTTCAAATACAGCTAGCACAGATAACACAATTTTACATAAAATAAAGGCCATTTTGATTTGCCAAAATCCGTAAATAGTGTTATCTTTCTTTTCAAGAAGGAACCAAGAGCGCGAAATAAATAAAAAGCGCAAAATTTTTTCAAGAAAAATGCAGTTCCCAAAAAGTTTGTTACGAGCCTCCTAACCCCCCTGGGTCGGACTCCGCAAGGAGTCCGGCCCTTTTCTTTTATACACCATTAAAAATCTCACTAGCGGGTTGATTCTGCTGGGTTTGCATACGGACCGTGGTTTTCCGCTGTGTACAGAAACGCTCCAAAAACAATTGGCTTTCGCGTCCAATACGTATATCTTTAGCATTGTAAAAACGCGAGGAATGGAATGGAAAATTTCAACTTTTATAGTCCTACGGAATTTGTATTCGGAAAGGATCGTGAAAACGAAGTCGGCTCTCTGGTCAAGAAATACGGCGGCACCAAGGTGCTGGTACATTTCGGAGGCGGTTCCGCAGTAAGGTCGGGCCTTATCGATCGTGTCAAGGCATCTCTGGATGCAGCAGGCGTTGCTCATGTGGAACTGGGCGGAGTCCACCCCAACCCGCTGGATTCCAAGGTTTACGAAGGCATTGAAATTTGCCGTAAGGAAAATGTGGATTTCATTCTCGCCGTTGGCGGAGGTTCATCCATTGACAGCTCCAAGGCAATCGCATTGGGCGTAGTCTACGAAGGCGACTTCTGGGATTTCTACTGCGGCAAGGCAGCTCCATCTAAAGCGCTTCCAGTAGGAACCGTCTTGACCATTGCCGCCGCAGGTTCCGAAGGCTCCGGCGATTCCGTCATCACCAAGGAAGAGGGCATGCTGAAATGGGGCACTGGTGGTGATTGCCTTCGTCCTCGCTTTTCTGTGCTGAATCCGGCCCTCACTTGCACGATACCGGCTTATCAAACCGCATGCGGCGCCACCGACATTATGGCACACGTATTCGAGCGCTACTTCACCAACACCACCGAAGTGGAAATCACGGACCGTCTTTGCGAAGCGGTGCTCATGACCATGGTGAAGGAAACACCCCGCGTGATTGCCGATCCCAACAACTACGATGCCCGCGCCAACATCATGTGGGCAGGCATGGTGGCCCACAACAACATCGTTGGTGTAGGCCGCAGTCAGGACTGGAACAGCCACGTCATTGAGCACGAACTTTCCGCCAAGTACGACTGCGCCCATGGCGCAGGCCTCGCAGTGATTATGCCTTCCTGGATGGAATACGTCATGAACCATAACGTGATGCGATTCTGCCAGATGGCAACCCGAGTGTTCGGCTGTGCCATGAACTTCGAAAATCCTGCAGAAACGGCTCGTGCAGGAATCAAGGCATTCCGCACCTTCCTGCATAACATCGGCATGCCCATCAACTTTGCAGAACTTGGCGCCAAGGAAGAGGACATTCCCGAAATGGTTCGCAAGATGAATCCCGGCGACGGATGGGGTTTCCAGCCGTTGAAGGCAGATGACATTACCGCCATCTACAAGATTGCAGTTAACGCAAGAGTATAAGACATGAAGGCTTTATTTATTGGCGGCACCGGGACCATCAGCATGGCAATCACTCGCCTAGCCCTAGAACTGGGCTGGGAAATCTATTTGCTGAACCGTGGAAACCGCAAGGCACCAGTCGGAACGAAACAGATTGTGGCGGACATTTATAACGAAGCGGATGTGGCCGACAAAATCAAGGCCCTGCAGTTTGACGTAGTCTGTGATTTTATTGCATTCCATGTAAGCGCCCTGGAAAGAGATTACCGTCTGTTTAAGGGCAAGACCAAGCAGTTCATCTTTATCAGTTCCGCCAGCGCTTACCAGAAGCCTCTTTCGGATTACCGCATTACCGAAGGCACCCCGCTGTCTAACCCTTACTGGGAATACTCCCGGAATAAAATCGCCGGCGAGGAATTCCTCATGAAGATGTATCGTGAGGAAGGATTCCCCGTCACCATCGTTCGCCCCAGCCACACTTACGATGAACGGAAGATTCCTTTGGGCGTACATGGCAAAAAGGGCAGCTGGCAGGTCGCCAAGCGCATGCTTCAAGGCAAGCCTGTCATCATCCACGGGGACGGCACCAGTCTGTGGACCATGACGTACAACGAGGACTTCGCCAAAGGTTTTATCGGCCTTATGGGAAACATTCACGCTATCGGCGAAGCCTTCCAGATTACCAGTGACGAAAGCCTGACCTGGAACCAAATTTACCAGACCATCGCCAACGTCCTGGGAGTTGAATTGAAGGCATACCATGTGCCATCTGAATTTTTAGCCGCAGTGGGAGATTCTCTAGGATTTGACTTTACCGGCAGTCTTCTTGGGGACAAGGCAAACTCCGTGGTGTTTGACAATTCCAAACTGAAGAAGGCTGTTCCAGGATTCTGCGCCACCACACGTTTTGATCAAGGCATCCGGAAGACCATCGAGAACGTTCTCGCCCACCCGGAATTGCAGCAAGACGATCCAGAATTCGACGAATGGTGCGACAAGGTCATCGCAAATCTGGAAAATGCCAAAAAGATTTGACAAATACCGCTGATGAAGCGATAAAAAGAATGTAGCGACGAAAGTTTGCTATCAGCCATCTGGTCGAGTCAGGTTTATCTCGGGATTTTGGGGTGCCCTGGTTTGCTTCGGTCACCGCTATTCGCGGCAACCTCACCCCTTCGGGGCCTTGCGCAAGCTTTGCTTGCTTAAGGGCCTGAATGGTCGCCAGCTCCCATTCAGTCGACAGGCCTGTCTCAACCAGGGCACTTAGCAAAAATCGATTTTTCAAGAAAATACTACGGCTCAACCATGCCCTCAACGAATGTTATTCGTTCGGGCACGGCATTCGCCTTGAAGATTTTTGCTATATTACTGAAAAATAACATCGGGGGTGCTCTGGTTTCGACAGGGTTACTGAAGTGTTAGTTGCAAGCCGGGGTCTCAGACGAGGGCACCCGTTAAAAAGTCTGAAAAAAAATAAGTGCTGAAGAAAACTACGCACTCGCAGCCTAATTAGCGGCTACGCCGGGCCTCGACCCACTCCCATTGGGTAGTACGTCCGGACGCAATATGGGATAGGAACTTGTAATGCCTGGGTGCAGGATCCGAGATTTACTAGGCTGGTTGAAGTCCGCGCCGACCTTCTTGGGCGTAGATCAGACGAGATCTTAAATACGAAGGGAAAGCTTGTAGGAATGGACAGGGATGTGATCTTGGACAGGGGTTCGACTCCCCTCACCTCCACTAAAAAAGGCTCCGGTTTCACCGGGGCCTTTTTGATAATCTTAGCCGCGTTTTCCGGTCCAGCCAAGTTTTTCGCGGAGAGCGCCCACAAAACCAGTGTGTCGCATGCGAAGGAAGGTGGTAAAGGACTTGCTCTGAGTCAAAACCACATGGTCGCCAGGTTCCAGAGGGATGCAAGTACGGCCATCGAAAACAAGATCCAAGGTTTTGTTTTCCGCAGGCCTCAGCACCAGTTTCTTGTCTGTCAGGGACATAATCAAAGGACGGACAGAAAGGCTTCCCGGAGCAACGGGAGTCAACACCACGGCATAAGTAGCGGGATGGATAATGGGGCCTCCTGCAGCCAGGTTATAGGCCGTAGATCCTGTGGGAGTAGAAACCAGCAGGGAGTCTGCCCAGTATTCCGTATATTCAGTACCGTTGTATTCCACGTTCACGTTCACCATACGTTCGGGAGCGTGGGCGCGGAAGTGGACTTCGTTCAGCACCGTATGCTTGGCAATGCACTTCCTGCCGTGAAAAACGGTGGCGTCGATCATCATGCGGTCGCGGGTGCTAAACACGCCTGCCAGCAGGTCGTCCAGAGTCTGAGGGAGGCACTTGATACGGGTTTCCGCCAGGAAGCCTACGTGCCCTGCATTTACTCCCAGGATGGGAATCTTGTGACCCAACGCCAGATGTGCGGCAGAAAGAACGGTACCGTCGCCGCCAACAGCCAACAGCAAGTCGGATTTCAGAAGGGTGGGTTCCTTCACCACCTTGATGGGAGCCTTCACCTGTTCCTTCAAGTTTTCCAGAACGCAGAACTTCACCTGAGGATGTTCCGTTGCCCACTGGATAATCTGTTCCAGAGCGAAAGCCAGTTCAGGGCTTTTCTCCTTCCAGCCAATAATGCCAATCTGTTTGAAGGTTATTTTCTGCATGGTACCCTTCCTACTTTTCTTCGGATTCCTGCTTTTCATTCTTCAGGTTCATGACCTGATTGAGTTTTTCCAGAATTCCAGGGAAACGCTTTTCCACCACTTCGCGGTGAGCCACCGGTTCATCATTTTCCAGAGCGATGGAAAGTACGCTTAAGGCAAGTCCGATTTCGGGAATTTCTCCACCGTCAAAGTCACTGCCATTCACCACAGTTTCCAAACCGCGAATGACGAGACCATCGTCATAGACGCCTACTTCGGCACCAGTCTTACGAAGGTTTTCTGCCAGGGCGTCGTTAATGGGACGCAGTTCCTTGCGACATTCCTTAGGGAGACGCAAGATGGTTTCACCTTCAGCAAAGCAGGCGGCCACCGCAAGGAAGGGATAATCCTTCACGCCTGTAGCGATTGCATCTTCCGAGAAGCGACGTCCCTGCAGTCTCTTGCCGGGATTCAGAGGGAACATTTCGATATCCCCGTACACGTCTCCATAACGTTCACGACGGCTTACTGTTTCAAAACTTGCGCCCATACGCTTAAAGCAAGTGAGGGCACCTGCGCGACTAGAGTTCAAGTCCACATTCTTCACGCAGACTTTCGCAGTCTTGGGCAAGCTACTGATGGTGGTAAGCAAGGCGAAAGCCAGAGCTTCCGTCGCGTCACCAGGCACATAATATTCACGGGCGGTAATGACCTTCGTTTCGGCCATTTCCGTAAACTGAGTACGCTCCACCTTCTGGCCGCGGGCAATCATCATGCGACGTTCCAGCTCGCTGAGCTGCTCCATGCCGCGACCTTCATACTTCATCTTGACGCCAAAATACATCAGCATCTTGGTCCACTGGTCGTGAACCGTAGATTTTTCCTCGAAGGTGATGTAATCGGAACGGAGCAAACCGCGCAACAGCAGACGGTTTCGCATGATATAGGCGACGTTTCCTAGGGAGTCCTTTTTAATACTAGGCTCATCATACCCGAAGGTAAAGGTAAACTTGGCCGGTTCGTCGGAAACGGCCTTCACCTTGAAGTACTTCTGCAAGGTTTCCTTGGCACTAGCGACCTGCGCAATTCCTGCGTCATCCGCTTCGGCGGCAAAGGTGTAGATTTGCTCCACATCCTTGGAAGCCAGGGTCCAGAGCATCACATTGCATTCTTCGTCAAAGTCTATGGGAAGCAAGGAGGGCAAATCGTACTGGAAGCCCTTGCCCGTCAGCACCAGCTGGTGTCCCTGCTGGACATAATCCAGACCAAATTCCTTAAGGGCGTTGGCAAAGCGTTCCACACCTGCAGCCCAGGCGAAATCTTCAAGAACCGTGCGGCCATTCACCAGCAGCGCCATGACCAAAGTCAGTTGGAAGCGTTCCCGATCCGGGTTCAGCACAAAATCCATTAGCGATCCTTTACATCGTAATCAAGTACAGCGAGGATTTGAATAGCACGGCGGGCTTCCTCGGGCGTCTTGAAGGCAAGCAACAGGGTGCCGGCCACATTTTCACGAACCTTCATCAATTCAATATCACGGACATTGAGACCCGCTTCTGCAAGGGGTTTCAACACAGCAAGCAGGGCGCCCGGCTGATCCTTCAGGGGGACCGTCACTTCGGAGAAGGAAGAGGCAGCATTACGGCCCGGAGCAAAGAGACTAGCTCGACCGTCATTTCCTGCCTTGAAAACCTTTTCCAGATTTTCGGAGCAGTCATTTTCAGCAGGCTTACCTTCGTTCACCACCTGGAGGCGGTCCATGGCGGCGATGGTCTCGTCCAGACCTTCACGGACTTCACGGAGGGCGCGGACGGTTTCACCACGGTTAGTCACCGCAATATCATGCCACATATTCCAGCCGGAAGCGGCAATACGAGTCATATCGCGGAAGGCGCGGCCCGCATAATGCTGGTAGTTGTAATTCAGCAGACGCTCCGGGATGTTGGCAGCCAGAGTGGAGCTCAACATCTGAGGCATATGGCTCACCCATGCCATGGTGCGATCATGATGTTCCGGCGGGAACACCACAGAATGGGCGCCAACAAAGTCAATCAACTGCAATAAGGGTTTGTAGTCTTCTTCCTTCGTTCCGTCAGGAGGGCACACAAACCAGTAAGCATTTTCAAAAATGGAGGGGTCGTTGTATTCCAGGGTCCGCTTTTCGGAACCAGCCATAGGATGGCTACCCACAAACACGAAAGGCGCAGGCAGTTTTGTCCCTGCCTTGCAGATTTCCACCTTGGTACTACCAATATCGCTGACCAGAATTTTCTTGGAACAAGCCTGCAGGATTTCGGAGGGCAGCTTGGAAAGATCGTCCAGTGTTTTTAAGATGTGCAGGATAGGACTGCACAGCAAGATGACGTCCGTGTCCTTCACCCATTCGGCGGTCTGGTCATAACCGAAGAATTCGTCCGCCAAGTTCATCTGACGGGCACGTTCCAGAGTCGAAGGGGAACTAACCGCACGGATTTTCACAGGCAGGTTCGCCTGCTTAATTGCGGATGCTACGGAACTTGCCAAAAGGCCAAAGCCAACCAGCGTGATGCGTTCCATCTTAATCCTCCACCTTTCGAGTTTCAGCCATGATGGTGCGGAAAATTTCCTTGATGGAATCGGAGGAAAGAGGGCCCTTGGTCATGGAGCCTACTTTTTCAAGCACAGCGTCCTCGCGGGCCTGATCCAAAACCGGCAAGCCCAATTCTTTCTTGATCTTGCCAATTTCGGTAGCAAAAGTAGCCCTCTTGTTCAGGAGGGCAATCAGTTCCTCGTTCAATTCATCAATACGAATGCGCCAATCATCAATCTTCATGGTCGGGAATTTAGAAAATCTCCCCTGCAGTCTTAACTGCGGCCAAAGAAATGTTCGCCGAAACGGCTCTTTGCCAGAGCCTTTACAGCGTTCATGTAGTTGTGGGAGGTCTGACGAGTCACCCCCATAGCGGCAGCCACGCCGGTAATGGGATTCTTCTTGGTATTGCCCAGAGTAAGCCAGGCTTCCAGAAATTCCTTCAGGTTATCGTCCCCAGCCTTGTTGATATAGCTACGAATCTGTTCCACCCCCTCAGAAGTAAGCAATTCTTCCTCATGGGAAACTTCCGGGCGGACGTCATCCTGACGGAACACATCTTCGGAGGCGGCCTGTACAGATTCCTCATCACGATCCCAGTGATCGGGATTGCGGTCTTCTACCCAGTCCAGGCCTCGCTTGGCAAAAATGCCTCGAACCCAAGCCATAAAGGCCTTTCCACTATTCATGTTATAGCGGGCCACACATTCGTGGAAACACAGGTAGCAGTATCCGGAAGCCTCCTCGTAGGTAGCCCCGTTGTAACTCTTGCTGAAGCCAAAATTCTTGGGGTTGGTTCCATCAGGACCATACTTGTGCATATTCACCACTTCATCCTGATGGTTCAGGTAAAGCCTACTGCAGGCAATATCATCACCACCCTTTGCAGCGCACAGAAGGATAAAGTCTTCAGCATTCAAGCCGGTTCGATTTTCCATATCGGAAATTTTTTTGTAATCGTAGTTCATAATCATTGCTCCCGAAATGATTTTTAGTCAAAAAAACGTCAATCCAAAACCGCCAAAGCCCACAGGGCCAAGGACCAGATTACGCATAGGCCGAAGCCCATACGTAGCGCATTATTAACTACTGGCAGACCGCCAGCAATCACGCTATTACGCGCTTAATTTTCCACCTCTAACAGCGATTTAATGGTACATGCCAAATATACAAATACAGCCACACAAAACAATACACACGCGAAAGTTTTTTTGGATTTTACAAAGACCCCTTTACAGGCATTATTAAAAGGATCACAGTTTACAATCTTCAAATCCATACCCCAAATATAAGAAAAGCGAGTGTCAAATCATGACACCCACCTACTTACTCAGAAATTTATTTTTTCGTCAAAAATGAATAAACAACTTGTGAACTAGAATAGCACCTTGTACTCGTCAAAGGCCCTCTGGTTTGCCTTCAAATCGTTCCCGACCCAGTCAAACATGGAAGTGCCCCAGGCTCCGGAACGTTCCGGCTCCCAGATGAACGCACCCAATCCACGAGGGACCTGTTCCATAACCTTCTGGGTCTTAGCGCGGGATCCGTCAAAGCTATAGCTATCCTTGGTCTGAGCGCCATTGTATTCCGCAATGAGAAATTCCAGACTGGTGTAGGTTTTCCCCAAATTAGTCATGAGGGTCTTCCAGGAATCAGGATTGCCGTGCTCATAAGCTGTATAGGCGGAGAACGCCATTACATCCGGAGTAACCTTGGAATTCTGGATAATGGATTTCATCCACCACTCCACCGTAGAAGTCTTGTGAGGACTTTCGATATGGAACACTGTCTTAATACTGCTGGAGATTTCCTTCACGGCGCGGGAGCCTGCAGCCAGATACTTGGCTGTATTGGCAATACCCGTGGCGTTACTCATGACGCCGCTGACGGAACTGTTGGCCAAGTCCACATTGTTGCCCCAGCAGTCGGTGGATCCATTAGGCACGTCGCGAAGCAAGCCGTTTGTAATTTCATTACCCACCTGGACCATTTCGGGCAGGGCACCAGCATTTTTCAATGCGATCAACACGTCCTTGGTATAAGCATAAACGGAATCCGCCAGCACATCGGAACTGGAGATCTTGCGCCAGCGTTCGGGAATAATCTGCTTGCCCGGATCCGCCCAGTTATCACTATAATGGAAATCCAGCAACAACTTCATACCCGCAGCCTTGGCACGCTTGGCATAGGCAATCACATGATCCTTGTCACCAAAGGCTTCGGAGTTGCTACCAAAGGTTCCAGCCCCCTGGTCACAGCTACCTGCAGCGTAGCCGTACTTTGACTTGGGACCCACAAAAGTCTTTAAGCGAATATAGTTGAAGCCATGATCGCGGAACAGTTCAAAAACGTCCTTGGGAGTTCCATCCGTATCCAAGACGCGGGTTCCCTTGGCTTCAAATTCCTGCATCTGGGAAATGTCTACTCCCAAAATCTTTGCATACTGAGGGAGGGCCGGTGCCGACGAAGAACTAGGCGGCGGTTCCACACTGCTAGATCCCCGATCGTGGTCAGGGATGACATGGGAAGAGGAACTGCGAGGCGGTTCCATGCCGCTAGATCCCCGATCGTGGTCGGGGATGACATGAGAGGAGGAACTGGGGATAACATGAGAGGAGGAACTGCGAGGTTCAATACCGCCAAAGAAAGCGGAATCAAACACCACGCTGGAAGACGAAACTTCCGGTAGTTCCACACTGCTAGATCCCTGATCGGAGCCGGGGACGACATGAGACGAAGAACTACGGGATGGTTCCAAGCTGCTAGATCCCCGATCGGAGTCGGGGATGACATTAGAAGAAGATTCCGGGACAATGTCATAAACACTGGAAGATGACGAGGTCAAAATGTAGCCAGGATCATCGCACCCACCAGGCGTTTGACATTCGTATGTTGAACCAGTTCCAGAATCGGAGTCACTACATGCAGAAATGGCAACCATGGCAGTCACCATCAACCCGAAGGCCGAAGCCCTTTTTATTCCCTTAAAATTTCCCATACCCCAAATCTATCCTATTTTGCAAGATTGGATTCGTTTATTTTTGTAAACAATGTTTAAATTTGCCGTATGCAAGACTTTGATTTGCTCACCTCCCCTGCCGTACAGGAATTCATCCAGAACGCCATCAAGAAAAAGATGGACGCCTTGCAGATTTCCACAGCCTTGAACAAGGCGGGTTACAGCAACGAGGACCGCGCCGCCATTATGGATTACATGGCCCTGGTTCCCAAGTTCCGCGAAAAGTTTTACGGCGAAGCGGGCAAGAAAAGCGACAAGTTCTTGCTGTGCGACAGGCTGGCCTTGGAACAGAGTACCGCCCAGGACATCGGCAAGTACAAAGCCAATTTATGGTCCGCAGGCCAACAGGGGCTAGTGATGAGCGGTCGCCCCGTCGTTCACGATCTTTGCTGCGGGATGGGCGGCGACAGCTATTTCATCCCGAAGGATTTCGACGTCATCGGAGTCGATCTGGACGAAGCAAGACAAGCCATGTATCGCTATAACACACAGGTGGTCCGTGGCACCGCCGGCGAAACCATTCTGGACGACGTCCGTGAAGTGGCCCGCAAGAATTCCTCTGCAGACGCAGATTCCAAACGCCCCGCAGACTTTTTCACTATTGATCCGGCCCGTCGCGCAGTCGAAGGCGAAAACCAGCGAGACCTGCGCAATCTTACGCCCACCTTCGAGGAAGTTCTGGAAATCTCCCGCCACTATCAGGGCGGCATGGCAAAGCTTCCCCCGGGATACCCCACCGACGAAATCCCGCAGGATGCGGAACTGGTCTATCTGGGCAGCCACTCCGACTGCCGCGAACTGCTGGTACTGTTCGGCAAGTTGGCCATCAACCCCGGGAAGGTTCGTGCCATTATGGTAGACAAGGAAGGCAACGTGGTCAAGACCGCAGACGGCACCGATGCCATCTGGAGCGGTTCCCTCAGCGACATTCAGGCGGCCTCCAACAAGGACGCCGAGCATGACTTGCCCGGCTGTGAACGTAGTTTCCGCAACGCCACCAGCGAAAGCGATTTGCCTGTGGGTTCCGTAAGCAATTTCATCGCCGAACCTACCGCACTACTCATTCGCAGCCACCTGTTTGGAAGCGTTGCAGTAGCGGCGGCTCCCGACGCCCATCTGATATCCGAAGGCATTGCCTATGTGACAAGCGATAGCCCGCTGCCCGCACCCGCATTTGCAAACTTCCAGATTCTTGACAAGTGCGAGATCGCCACTAGCGCTGTACGCGACATGCTGAAACGCCATAACGTGGGAAAGCTCACTATGAAATTGCGTGGCGTAAAGCTGGATCCCGACGAGGAAATCAAACGTCTAAAACCCAAGGGCAAGGAATCCGCCATTCTTTTCTACACCCGCTTTAAGGGCGAAAAGATTGCCATTCTTGCCAAGCGAATCTAAGGAAACTTCCATGACCGTAAAACTTGAAGAATCCTGGCTGAACCTGCTAGCAGACCAGTTCGAACAGCCCTACTTCCATCAGATCAAGGACACGCTGGTAAAGGAAAAAGCCGCAGGACAAGTGATTTATCCTCCTGGTTCCAAGATTTTCGCCGCACTGGACTTCTGCCCGGTGGAAAAGGTAAAAGCGGTCATTATCGGGCAAGACCCCTACCATAATCCGGGACAGGCCCACGGGCTTTGCTTTTCCGTCCCTATGGGGATTGAGCCTCCGCCTTCCCTCATTAACATCTTTAAGGAACTGCACGATGACCTGGGGTTGAATCCCCCTCCCCACGGCAACCTGGAATCCTGGGCCCAGCAGGGAATTTTACTGCTGAACGCCTCCCTCACGGTACGCGCCCACCAGGCAGCCAGCCATGCGGGAATCGGTTGGCAGCAGTTTACAGATACCATCATCAAGCGCCTTTCCGAGACGAGGGAAAACTTGGTATTCCTGTTATGGGGTAGCTTTGCCATAAAAAAACAGGAGCTTGTAGCTCCCAATCGGGGTCATCTCATTCTAACCGCCCCTCACCCCAGCCCCCTTTCCGCTTACCGTGGTTTCTTTGGTTGTAAACACTTCAGCAAGGCCAACGCCTACCTAGAAAGTAAAGGTCTGGAAACAATTGACTGGAGCATTAAGTAACTAGCCTTCATTAGGGAAGTTTTAATCCTAATTCTTGTTCCAATACGAGCGGGCTAGACCCGCTTTTTTTATATTTGTTCCCATGAATAGAAAGAACACATTTGCACGTCTTGTGCTTTTTATTGTCCTGGGCCTGATTATCGGTGGCGTACTTGGCGAATGCCTGGGCGTGCTGTTCGGTCAGCTGGGTGAATTGATGAATGCGGGCGGTTACAACAACATCGTTCATAACGTCTTTGTATCCTCCTTCCCCTTCAATATCGGTTTTCCCGACAAGCCGGAACCCGTGGTTCTGGACTTGTACATGATTAAACTGGCCTTTGGTTTCAGTTTCAAGATTAACTTTGCCAGCGTCATCGGCATGGTTGTCGGCATTTATATTATGAAATGGTCCGGAGAAAGGTAATGATTACTATCGACGAATTGCAAGCTCAGCTGGCTAGCGGAGCCACCACTTCTGTGAAGCTCACTGAAGAAGCTCTCGCTAAGGTTGATGCAACTAAGAATTTAAACGCATATATTTCCGTTCTGAATGAACGCGCCCTTGCAAAGGCCGCTGAATCCGACAAGCGTCGTGCAGAAGGCAAGACTCTGGGCGCCTTGGACGGCATTCCCGTGGCCATCAAGGACAACATGTGCCTTGAAGGAACTCGCACTACCGCAGCCTCCAAGATTCTGGAAAACTTTGTGGCTCCCTACACCGCTACCGCAGTCGAAAAGCTGGAAGCAGCAGGCGCCATCATCATCGGTAAGACCAACATGGACGAATTCGCCATGGGTTCTTCCAATGAAACTTCTTATTTCGGCCCCGTAAAGAATCCTCTGGACGAAACCCGCGTGCCGGGTGGTTCCTCCGGTGGTTCCGCAGTTGCAGTTGCCAGCGGCACTGTTTCCTGCGCTCTGGGTTCTGACACTGGTGGATCTATCCGTCAGCCGGCAGCCTGCACTGGCGTTGTTGGCCTGAAGCCCACCTATGGTCGCGTTTCCCGTTACGGCCTGTTGGCTTACGCTAGCTCCCTGGACCAGATTGGCCCCTTCGGTTCTACCGTTAAGGATGCAGCCCTCTTGCTGAACGCAATCGTCGGCGTTGACGCTCACGATAACACCACCAGCACCCGCCCTGCAGAAGACTTTACCGCCAAGCTGGACGCTGGCGTTAAGGGCAAGGTCATCGGTGTTCCTAAGGAATACTTCGCCGAAGGTCTGGACCCGGAATGCAAGGCTGCTATCGAAGCCATGCTGAAGAAGTTGGAAGCAGAAGGCGCAACCATCAAGGAAGTGAGCCTCCCCAACATCGGTAACGCAGTCTCCAGCTACTACATCATTGCAACTGCAGAAGCAAGTTCCAACCTGAGCCGCTACGATGGCGTTCGCTACGGTTACCGCAGCAAGGATGCCCGCAAGCTTATCGACCTGTACTCCATGAGCCGCAGCGAAGCCTTCGGTAAGGAA
Source organism: Fibrobacter sp. UWEL (assembly GCF_900142535.1). Classification (NCBI taxonomy): domain Bacteria; kingdom Pseudomonadati; phylum Fibrobacterota; class Fibrobacteria; order Fibrobacterales; family Fibrobacteraceae; genus Fibrobacter; species Fibrobacter sp. UWEL. Next base: position 61,597 of record NZ_FRBE01000012.1, on the reverse strand, counting down.
GTCCAGCGCCGCATTCTCTTGGGTAGCTACGTTCTCTCTGCAGGTTTCTACGACGCTTACTACGTCCAGGCCCAGAAGGTTCGCCGCCTCATTACTGACGACTTCAACAAGGCATTCGAAGAATGCGACGTAATCGCCAGCCCCACTATGCCGGGTCTCCCCCTGAAGTGCGGCATGAACGAAAGCGATCCCATGGCAGTTTACCTGAGCGACATCTACACCGTTAGCTTGAACCTGGCTGGTCTCCCCGGCGTTAGCGTTCCTTGCGGCAAGGCCGGCGGCCTGCCCGTTGGCCTCCAGTGGATTGGCAAGCCCTTCCAGGAAGCCGACCTGCTCTCCGTCGCAGCTGCAACCGAGAAGTTGAACAAGTAATCGTTCAAGATTCTTCCATTTGAAAGGAACTTGTTCTTCGGAGCAAGTTCTTTTTTACATCCGCGAATTCTTTCTAGCGTTCAATTATGAGTAAGGTTTTAATTCTCGTTGGCAACCCTTGCAACAGCCGACACCTTAGTCTTTGCCTCCCCAATCTTTTCGATGCCATCACCACGCAATACGAAATGGCCCTGAAATTTTTTAATATTGATCGCACATAAACTAGGCGCAAGTATTTAAACATGAAGTTCACAAACTACATCTTCGACTTAGGCGGTGTCATTCTGGACATCAACATGCAGAAAGCTCTGGATGGATTTAAGGCACTGGGAGTTCCTGAAGAAGAACTGCGATTTGACGCTGGTGAAACAGCAAAGATTATGCAGAACTATCAACTTGGAAAATTGACCACTGAACAGTTCTGCGACGCCATTATTGCAAGATGCAAACCCAACGCAGCCAACCCAATGAATCATGGGGATTGTCAGACGAAGCCGACTCGTCAGCAAGTCGCTGACGCCTGGAATTCCATTTGTTTAAATATTCCCCAGCGAAAGATTGACGCCCTCTGTGCCATAAAAAAACAGGCTAATGTATTCCTATTGAGCAACACCAATGACCTTCACTGGAAATATTGCTTGGACCATTGGTTTAATGTTGGCGTAGGAGCCCATGGCCCCAACAATGTGAACGATTGCTTCCATCACACTTTCCTCAGTCAGGAATTGCACCTGGAAAAGCCCAATCCGGAAATTTACATCCGTTCATTCCAGAAGATTTTCACTTTGACAGCAAGCGATCTTCCCAACGCCCAAAACACAGTTTTCCTGGACGACAACAAGGCTAATATTTATGCAGCAGCATCCTGCGGGATCAGCACCATTCATGTTACCCCCGATTATGACTGGGTGGCCGAGCTGCGATGAAATTCGAAAAAGAAATTATCTATGTCTGGGTAGGCGGCAGCTGCGATTATGGACATAAGGAGCGTGCCGGCGGCGGGGCCTACATTGCTCAGATATTCGACAATGAATCCAAAAACAGCACCGACGGAAAAGCCATAGACACCTTCTCCTGTTCAGAATTCAATACCACAGAATTCAAGATGATCTTTTCCGCCATGAACCATGCCGTCAAGAAATTCGCCGGACAGAGAATCGTCTTTCTATCCAACGTTCAGTACATACTGAACTTTGAAAAACAGGATCTTGTGGACCTACGGATTCTTCCTTTCCACAAGTTTTCCCAGCAGCAACAAGTGCACGAATTGGCAAGTCAAGCCATGCGGGAGCTACGAAAAAAGCAATAACGATTATTTCAGCGTTACGCTTTCTATTGTTTCGCCATCCAAGGAAAGAACGGCAACAAAGCGCCCCTGCGCAGCATCTTCCAGGCTCATCATTTTCACATGGGGTCCTACGGATAAGCGGCCCATATTCTTACGGAGAATTTCACGTCCCTGCACATCCACGACCGCGAAGGAGACTTCACCTTCTCGCGGGATTTCAAACATCACGTTGGCCTTAACGCCTTTGCGAAGAACAACAAGCGTTTTATTCTCAGGAACAGGTTCCGCAAGGTTCATCGTCTTCTCAGGACGAACGCTTTCGCCCATGGCGCCAGGCATGACAGCGTCCATATCCTTGAAATAGGGATAAGAAACTCCTTCCTGGATTTCCCAGACATTATCAAAGTCAAATCCCTTGAAGGATGCCTGCTGGACCATTTCGTTGGTAGTCAATCCAGACGCATCATCATCATTTCTCACCAGGTCCTTATTGAAATAGCATAAAGTATCCCTGGAATCCCCCTCAAAGCCAACAACACCCTGGGTGTTTTTACCTTCTACTGCGCCAGCAAAATAGGAGGTCTGGACATTGGCCCATTGGGCGTTGCCGTAATTGAAGCCAACCAAGCCGCCCACATCGCTTACGCCCTTCACAAGGCCGATGGCATAGGAATTTTGCACATCCACGAAAGTATTGGTTCCGGCAAGCCCTCCCACACAGTTACGTCCGGTGACCTTACCTGTTGCAGAAACCTGATTCATAAAGCCAGCATCTTCGTCAATCCAACCAAGTACACCTACTAATCCACCTACGGAATCTACGCCAACCACATTTCCGTCAACGGACTTCACATTACGAATAATGGCATCCTTAGAATTACCCACCAAGGCGCCAACAGCAACAGAGCCATTCACATCTGCATTATGAAGTTTCAAGTTTTCAATAGTCCCGTAACTAGTCACCCCAAACAAGCCTGTATAGTTACGACGGGGCTCATTGATTTTCAAGTTACTGATGGCATGTCCGTTCCCGTTAAAGATTCCCGTAAATGGATCCAGAGTGTCGCCAATAGGCGTAAAGAGAATATCCGCCCCATCAATATCTGCAGTCAATTCATATCGAGCGGCCAACGGGTAAGCCGCATCGCGACCAATCTTACCCAGCTCCTCAAAAGATGAAATTTCAATCTTGTTAGGAACGGCCATATAGCTGGACGTCCCCCAGATGGTATCAATACCAGAAACGTATCCCACACGATAGGCGAAGTAGATGGAATCCCTAGCCTTATTGAATACAGCCCAGTCCAGCCACTGTCCAAACAATTCGTGATCGCCACCAACAGCAACTTTTACTTCCGGAGACTCAGGTCTCTTTCCACCTGCAGTAGGCATGGCAACCGGGACAATTTCAAAACTCCAGGATTCACTATCAAGTTCCTTCCCTATATCAGCGGCAGACTGGATCATCCCTTCTGTAGACAGTCCATAATCGCCAACCGTCAAATTGGAAACATCCTTATTCCAGAAAGAATTCTTCGGCTCACTTCCGTCCCCCACCAGGTTTCCCACATCCTTATTTCCGTAGATGGCAGCAACGGCATAGCAATTGTTCACAGACTTGTTATTCATACCCACAAGGCCACCTACAACCTTACCGCCATTGACGTTACCCATAAAGTAAGAATAGGCAAGAGATCCTTCGTTATTCCCCACCAGGCCACCTACAGTTGCCCGGCCAAATACTGAACCTTGAGCTCGGGAGAAATAAATTCGACCATTGTCAGAATATCCCACAAGGCCACCTACGCTGCTTTCTATAGGATACTGGCTAAATGGATTGACCACATTGAAATCCACATTGGCCTTATTCAAATACAAATCGCAATTGTCTGCTCGACCCGCAATTCCGCCCACATTATCGATGCCCCAGTCCAGCGAATGGAAAACAACCCTGGATTGACTTTCCACAACAGAGCAGGAGCCATCGCTATAGGCAATCATATCGCCAGCGATTCCACCGGCATTTTCCACCTTCACATAAACTGAAACATCCGACACAGCCTTCTTGACATTGGCCCTTACATAGCCCGCAATTCCGCCAACATCTCTTTTACCCACAGCCCTCCCCTGATAAGAAACATCCTCCAGAGAGTAATCTACCGTGTATTCATCCGTTGTAGAAACAAGGCCCGCCACGCCTCCAACGTAACGATATCCATAGACGAATCCGTTGGTCACATGGACATTGGAAACTTTACCGTTTTCCGTCACGGCACCCACTACACCGCCTACATGGTCAGAATACTTGAAGCTACCGGTAACACTGAGATCGTCAAACTTCAAATTCGTAAGGGTTCCCACCAGCCTGGAAATAAATCCCACATAATCCTTGGAAGGTTCCCAAATATACAAGTGGTTAATGGAATGCCCCTGGCCATCCAGAGATCCCGAAAATGAAGAACCCATTGCCAAAGGAATAAAGCCCTTGCACCCCTCTTCCTCGCAATTTTCATTGACCGAAGCGGAAGCATCAATATCACCCGTCAGGATGTAAAAGCCAGTAAGAGGATATACATCTGTACCGACAACCTTCAAATCCTCATAATCGGCAATCTGCCATGGATTTTCAGCACTGCCATCACCAAGCAATTTGCCATCAGAGGCAAGCCCCGACAAGACAAGTAAAAGAACTGAAGTGATTAACTTCCGCAACAACATAACCAACCCTCAAAACTCAGCATACCAAATTTAAAAATTTAACAAAGCCCTATTCAAACAAATTCACAAGCCAATTGGAAAACATTTTTTACAACATTCACAAAAGGCAGATTGTAAACATTTAGTTATAGACGATTTATCAACAACACGTCCGTAACGCCCCGCTATATCAGTCCCATTTCAGATTAGTTTATTGTTACACAGAACATTCAAAACCTGTTGGGATATAAAAGGAGTGAAAGAATGAATAAATCCATTTTACGAGTTGCGCCCATGGTGCTCTCAACAGCCCTGTGCACCACAGCTTTCGCCTATACGGTACAAGGGACCGTCACCAGTAAGGCAGACGGCAAGGCAATCGCAGACGCCTCTGTCAGTCTTCTTCAGAAAGGCAAATCCGCAAAGACGGATCAAGATGGAAAATTCACCATTCACGAAGATGAACAGGACACCACCTCTACCGGCATTCACAACCAACAGGCCGTTGGCTTCGTCAACTTAAGCCAAGGTGTTCTCCACTATTCACAAAGCAGCGGCCCTGTCCAGGTCAAAGTTTTTGACCTTATGGGCAATCTCGTATCCAGCAAAACACTTTATGGAACCGGATCCGTGGACCTGCGCCAAGGAATCAACGCGAAGGGAACTTATTTCGCAAAAGTCCACGTTGGATCCGCCACTCAAAACATCAAGTTTACCACCGATGGTAACGCAAGCGCCTACAGCACCTCCAAAACAAAGTCCGCACTATTGAAAGCTGGTGATACGGACAAGCTCCAGGTAATCGCCGATGGTTACGACACCTTGAATGTCACCTTGAACAATTTGGATACCACCCTAGCGCTATCTCTGGAAAAGAGCATTCCGCCAGAACCCACATACAAGTTCGGATATGCATTAAAGAATACACCAACTCCCAGTAAGGGCTGCGGAACTAACACCACTTTAAAGACCGATAAGAAGGTGGAAAACGGCGAACATCATGTGGTAAATGTCAACGGCACCAACCGAGAATACTTCATCACCCTGCCCACAAATTACGATAACACCAAGCAGTATAAGCTCTTGATTGCGCTACATTGCTATGGCAGTTCCGCCGAAGATTTCGTCCACCACACTCCGGACTACGACCATCCTACCCCGTATTATGGCCAGCAAGTTCTGGACAAGAACGGCGACTACATTTTCGCTTCTCTCCAGGCCGTAGGCGGCCTCTGGAACAAGGGTCAGGAAGATCATGATTTCTTCGGCAAGGCACTGACTACCATCGAGGACAACTACTGCATTGACACCAGCCGAGTGTTCATTACAGGATTTAGCTACGGCGCCATGTTCTCCTACTCTCTTGCCCAGGATTATCAGGACCGCGTTCGCGCTGCAGCAACCTACGCTGTGGCCGATTACAACATCTGGCTCCCTCAGGAAAAAGGCATGGACAAGAACCTGCCTATCGCCTGGATGAACGTCCACGGAGTCAACGATGACCGTTGCACTTTCGACAAGGCAAAGAACAGCGCCCTCCCCCGCATGCTCAAGAAGAATGGCAAGGCTTCCGATGGTGACAGCCAGTTTACCGATGCAAGCTCCGAAATTCTCCAGGAAAATCAGGGCAGTACCGGTCATCTCTGCTACGATTTCAAGAATGTTGACGAACGTTTCCCCATCAAGTTCTGCACCTGGCCCGGTGGCCATCAGTGGACCGCTCACGACACCGGAAACATGAGCGTAGGCTGGAACTGGGAAAGTACTTGGGTTCCCGAGGAAGTTCACAAGTTCTTCGAACAGTTCTAAACCAACATATCCATCAATGAACAAATCCAGTCTCTACGAGACTGGATTTGTTAGTCCTAGAACAGATAAGAGGCAAACACTCCCACATGGAACATATCAATGTGGGGCTCTGCTTCACCGTCCATCATAGTCAGGCGAGTGACAGCGCCTGCCCTGAAGTGTTCCTTAAAATCGACGCCTAGATGGGCAAAGCCTTCCACGCTATAGGCGGCAAACCAACCTTCGTCATCGGTAGTCTTTTCGCCATCCAATTCGCCGAAGCAGTAGGTGGGGCGACCATACCTGAAGCCAAAATCAACGTATCCCATGCCAAAGGGATGGGCATTGATGGACGCCGCTACAAAGGGGTCAATGTAGGACATTTTCCCTTCGTGACTGTAGAGAGTGAAATCCCAGCCATTGCGGTTGATACCCACAGAAGGGGTCCAGGAGAAATGCTTTGCGAATCGAAATTCTCGACCAAACTGCAGCCAGAAATCCCCATTGCCCGTATAACTCATTTCGTCATAAACCATGCCATTTCTATGAACGTCCATCACAGAATAGGCAATTTCAGTCTGCACAACAAAACGTGACTTAGATGCCAAATCCTCTTGAGCAATCGCGCAGGAAACAGCAAACAGGGCAATCATCAAAAAGCGGTTCATCACTTTTCCTCCATTACGCTTGCCGCAGCGGCATCGAGGTGGATGAACGTTCCGAATATACCGCATTCAGACGGATCAGCGGTTCGCCCGTAAGTCACAAAGGTGGCATCAAGATAAGACTCTCCGCTATAAAAATGAACGGATTGTCCCCCAACCTTTCCAGAAAATTCATCTTCATAAAAATAGAACGAAATATCCGGAATCTTTAAGGAGCCATTTTCCACAGAAGCGTAAAACTGGCCACTCCCTTTGTAATTACGGATATGGTCAGCACCAACAGCACGAAGACTTCGCATCCGTTTAACAAGTCCGAATTTGTCAACGACGCCATCATCCGTAAATTTACCATAGACTTCCGCAACGGAGTCGGAGACATTGGAAACATAGGTAAACGAGGTGTCTTCCCTAAAACAAATTTCCCTACAGGCAATCTTTGCACATTCTTCGCACAAAGGTGCGTTATTCACCCAGCAGCCCACAAGCTTGCTGTATGCGGTCCCCACAACTTCGGGATCGTCACCGCTATCAACAACCAAGCAGGACGTTAGGCAAGCGGCAACCAGCAAGAACAGCCCCGAATAAAATAAACCTCTCATATAACCCACAAATGTTATTGTCGCGTTACAAATGTAAAAAAAACGAACAAAAAACAATCAGCATTCACGTATACTTATTTATATCAAAAATACTTGATTTCCTCCAATAACTATATTATTTTTATAGTTACTGGAGAAAACTAATGCATTTTAGGTCATGGGAAATACTAGAAAAACTGTCTTGCGAATATAAGCAGCCCGACATCAAGCTCAAGCAAATGGTCAAAAAGGGCGAGCTGATCAAGGTCATTCGCGGGCTTTACGAAGAAGACCGTTCAACGCCGCCGTACCTGTTGGCAGGAGCAATCTATGGTCCTTCTTACATTTCTTTTGAATACGCTCTATCTCGTTATGGGCTCATTCCCGAGCGCGTATCAACCATTACCTCCGCCACATATCGCAAAGGCAAGAACAAAACATACGAGACCCCTTTTGGGACGTTCAGCTACAGCGACATACCCGCTTTAGCGTACCCGCACGAGGTTACTTTGGAAGAAGAAAATGGGCAAGTTTTCCAGGTCGCACTTCCCGAAAAAGCACTTTGCGATACCTTATACAAGGAACGCCCCGTGGGAAGCATCAAGGCTTTACAGACCCTAATGTTCGAAGACCTCCGTATTGATAAGGACGTTTTCAACAACTTGGATAAGGACAAGCTGTTTAGCCTTGCCGCGCTATACACCAAAAGGAACCTGCAACTTCTGACTAGAATGAGGGAACCATGAACGCTATCGAAAGTATGCTTGCAAAATACAACTGCAAGAATGTTGTAGATTACCGAAACGCTCTAAAAGAAATCATCCAGGAAGTCGCGTTATGTGGTCTGTCCCGTGGTGGATTTTTCGAGAAGGCAGCATTCTATGGAGGAACTGCGCTTCGCATATTCTATGGGCTGGACCGTTTTTCCGAAGACATGGATTTTTCCTTGAAAGCTCCTGATGCAGAATTTGACTTGACCAAGTATTTTTCTGCATTGAAGGATGAACTGGAAGCCACAGGCTTTGAAATTACCATTGAAGCAAAATCCAAAAATCATTGGACGCTAAAGGCAACGCCACTCGTACGAGTACCCAATAACGAAACTTTGAAAATAAAATTTGAGGTGGACACCAATCCCCCCGCAGGAGCCTCATACCAGAATAAGTACGCCCTACTCCCCTCGCCCTTCGCAGTGCGACTGCACGACGAGCCATCCCTGTTTGCGGGAAAGCTCCATGCGGTACTTTGCAGAGCCTGGCAGAACCGCGTAAAGGGGCGAGACTTTTACGATTACGTGTGGTATTTATCCAAAGGCATCAGGGTGAACCTGAACCACTTGCAAAATCGTCTGGAGCAAAGCGGTCACTGGCAAGCTACGCAGCAGGGCGAGCTGACTATAGATAAACTAAAACAAATGCTCTGTGAAAGATTTGAGACGATAGACTTTGTGGACGCCAAGAACGATGTATCCAAGTTTATAAACGACCAGCGAAAGCTGGATCTGTGGAGTCCTGAATTTTTCGTAAGCATCACCAACGACCGTCTTGAAGCTTAACTCATTTTAGCAATAACGAAAAAATCCCGCGGCAGTCTCTAAACTGCAGCGGGACTTTTAATTACTAGATCCCTCGGCTTCGCGCCTTCGGCGCTGCGCTCGGGATGACATGTCCATTCGCGGGCGGTTAATGCCTGCGACGTTCACGCATTAATTAGCCTTCGGAACGGTAGTTCGGGGCTTCCTTGGTGATGGTCACATCGTGCGGATGAGATTCACGGAGACCAGCGCCAGTGATGCGAACGAAGGTAGCCTTCTTGTACAGGTCTTCCAGGTTTGCAGCACCTGCGTAGCCCATTGCGGAATGGATACCACCGATGATCTGGTAGATAGTGTCGCGGAGGGGGCCCTTGTACGGGACGCGGCCTTCGATACCTTCCGGAACGAACTTGCGGGGTTCCTTGACGCCACCCTGGAAGTAACGGTCTGCAGAACCTGCAGCCATGGCACCCAGAGAGCCCATACCGCGGTAGCTCTTGAAGCTACGGCCATCAGCGAGGATCACTTCGCCCGGAGCTTCTTCGGTACCTGCGAACATAGAACCGATCATTACAGCGTGACCACCAGCGGCCAGAGCCTTCACGATGTCGCCAGAGAACTTGAGACCACCGTCAGCGATAATCTTGACGCCAGCCTTGCGAGCGGCCTTACCGCATTCAACGATTGCGGAGAACTGCGGGTAACCTACGCCAGCCACGATACGGGTGGTGCAGATGGAGCCGGGACCGATACCCACCTTAACGATGTTTGCACCGCACTTGGCAAGTTCAGTAACAGCTTCCGGAGTGCAGACGTTACCACCGCAGATGGTGAGCTTGGGATACTTCTTACGAACGGTCTTCACCATGTTGCGGACACCGATGTGGTGGCCGTGAGCGGTATCGATGACCAGCAGGTCAACGCCAGCTTCAACGAGAGCGGCAACGCGTTCCAAAGTGTTTGCAGAAGTGCTAACAGCAGCACCTACCAGCAACTGGCCATTCTTGTCCAGGCTTGCGGAGGGGTTGTTTTCGCGCTTCAGAATGTCGGTCATGGTGATAAGGCCCTTGAGCACGCCGTTGGCATCAACCAGCGGGAGCTTTTCAATACGCTTTTCAGCCAGAAGTTCCTTGGCCTTTGCCAGGGAAATCTTGGGAGAAGCGGTGACCGGATTCTTGGTCATGACCTTGGAAATCTTCACATTGTAGTCGGTAATGGTGCGGAGGTCGCGGCTGGTGAGCATACCAACCAGCTTACCCTTAGACAAGATGGGGAAACCGCTGATCTTGTTGCGAGCACGCATTTCGAAAGCTGCAGACACAGGTTCGTCTGCGTCCAGGGTCACCGGATTGGTAACGATACCGGACTGCCAGCGCTTGACCTTGCGAACTTCTTCGGCCTGTTCTTCGATGGACATGTTCTTATGGATAATGCCAAGGCCGCCCTGGAGTGCAATAGAAATAGCGAGAGGAGCCGTGGTAACGGTATCCATAGCAGCACTAATCACAGGGATGTTAAGCTTGATATTTGCAGCGAGCTGAGTAGAAACGTCAGTCTGGGACGGCAGAACAGAAGATTCTGCAGGCACAAGAAGAACGTCATCAAAAGTTAATGCTTCGGGCAAAATTTTCATAATAGACCTCTTTTGGAGATATTATCGGTTCTTTTTGCAATACATATATAGAAAAAAAGTGACCAGCGGTCACTTTCCATTATAGCGTTCCATGCACTTTTCAATGCCAAATTTGAAGTAGCACTCCACCAAAGGCTTCACCTTCTCCAGGGCTTCGTCAAAAACAGGGCGATCTTCAGGAGGGAACTTAGCCAACACCCAGTTGCTGAGGTCAAATTTTGGTGGACACTTGCCCACGCCGAAACGGATGCGAGGGAACTTGTCGCCAATCTTTTCAATAATGTTGCGGAGGCCGTTCTGACCACCGTGGCTACCATTGGCGCGGCAACGAATACGACCTACATCCAAATTAATGTCATCGCTAAACACAAGCAGTTGTTCCGGCTTAATCTTGTACCAGGTCATCAAGGCCTGAACGGATTCCCCAGACAGGTTCATATAGGTCTGAGGCTTTGCCAGCAGGCATTCCTGACCACCGATGGTCACCTTCTGAGTCAAGGCCTTGTGTTCAGATTTCCAGTCATCAGAATTTGCCAATTTTTCCACAGCCATAAAGCCTGCGTTATGATGCGTATTGGCATACTGAGTGCCAGGATTTCCAAGACCAACGATTAAGTACATAACAACCTACTTTTTTAATGACTAGTCTTCCCAAAGAATCTGAGGCCAATCAGATCCTTCTTGTCCAAGGAGCTTTACAGGTTTCATCTTCTGGTCCACGACCAGAGTCTTAGGCAGCGCGATTTCACCAGACTTACCCACAAGTCCAAAGCCTTCGGTCATGACCTTGAAGGGATCGATAATCAACTTGAAGGTACCTGCGCCAATACTATTGACCCAAGAGCGGATTTTCTTTTCTTCCACTTCTCGAACGCCGATGTTTACCAGGATTACATTGACCTTATGTTCCTTCAATTCCGCCTGGGCGTTTGCTAAACGCTTAATGCCAGCCTTGCAGGGATTGCACCAGGTAGCAAAAAAGACCAGAGCAGTACGTTCCGCCTTTGCAGTTTCCCTGGACAGGAAAACCTTGGTAAAAGGAGAACTGGCCTCATTGATTTCACGTACGGCAAACCACGGCAAGGAATCCTTGATTGCACTGGGTAGCATCAGCTGAGCGGTCAAAGACTCGGACTGGGCAAAGGCAACCGACGCAAGAGCCAAAATCAAAACACTAAAAAACTTTCTCATTTCACGTTCCACTGGTCAAGAACCTTGGTCCACAAGGTAAACCATTCTCCATCGGCAATATTCTGAACAAGGCGACCAATAGCTTCATCCCTGCCATACTTTCCTGTACCCTTAACCATGGTCTTTTGAACAAAATAACTTTCGCCCCCGCAGGATGATCCCGTAAGAGTGAGCATAGAAGAGCAAGTCGTCCCAAAACTTCCGTCCTTGCAATCCGGTTCAGTAGCATTCACAGCAAGCAGAACCCCACCCTGACATTCACCAGCCACAACATGATACTTCTGGGAAAGACGGCCAAAGATAGCTCGTTCCCCTTCACCGCCGTTACCCGCGTTATAGTAGAAGGCATAGTGGGATCTAAAGTCGCGATAAACTTCGACAAGATTTTTATAAATGGAATCCACATTAACCGTGTTGTTTTCGTAGGTTTTGTAATGGAACATATCCATCACTTCACGGGCGGCAACCATCTTTGCATAAGATACCTTTGCGGAATCAAATGCAGCCAATCTGGTAAGAGGGTGCTTTTCATTTTCAAAGATAGCACCCTTTGTAATCACATCAACCGAGCCGCCAATGTAATCATTCCTGAAGGGAGCCATGGCATGCTCAATAGACATGCAAGCCACCACACCTACCCTACCATCCGCTTCAACCTTGCCCACCTGACGAGCAGCCTGGGCATTTTCCAGACGGGAATAAACCAGGGAGTTCACTTCATAGCTAGAGGAAACAGCCTCACGACCCTTATCATCTTCAGACTGAACGCGTTTTAAGTTCGAGCTGGATTCCACCGTAGACTGAATGCGATTGGCGATTTGTCTCTGAGCAAGCACCAAAGCTTCATCTGCAGAATTACCAATACCTTCCCCACGGATATAAGACTGATCTTCCGGACAGACGAACTTATTCAAGGAAATTGTCTTTACAGGCTCCTGTGCAACAGCGGGTTCAGTATTAGAACCACTTCCCGCACAGGCGGCAAGCACGGCCATTGACGAAAAAACTAAAAAAGCCTTGATAAAATCCATGAAAAACACCTTCATTAGGAAGTTTGTAACAAAAATAGAACTTTTAGGCATTTGTATTAGTATATTTCTTTGCAAATTACATTACATGTGAAAATAATCAAAGGAGAACATATGAATTTCAAGAAGTTTGGTTGTGCAGTCGCTCTGGTTGCAGCATTCGGTCTCACCGCCTGCGATGACGACAGCTCTTCCCCCGCAGCACCCAGTGGCGACAATGGTTCCAGCGTCGTTAAGGATGACGACAACAAGGTTCCCACTTCCAGCAACTCTGCTGCAAAGGACAACAAGTCCAGTTCTTCCACCGCAATATCCAGCGAAGACCTCGGTCTAGATTTCGATTTTGGTGATATGGATCCGTCCAACATGACCAAGGAAGACATCATCGCCGCTTTGGACAAGGTTCCCCAGGAAGATCTGAACAAGGCTCTTGAAGAAATGGGCATGACCAAGGAAGAATACGTAGAAGTCATTGTAAAGCTCTTTGAAGCAATGGAATCCGAACCGGAATTCGAAAACAGCTGTTCCGGCGAACTGAACGATGATGAATGGATCATGAACGTCACCTTCGACATGGGCTTCACCAGCGCCGTTTCAAAATCTACCGTGACCTTTGACGGAACTACCGTAACCACCGTAGACGAATCCACTGCAGATCTCCTTACCGAAAAGACCTGTAAGGAAGCTCTTGAAGAAGACGATGAAGAACTGGACGAAGAAACCATCGTAGAAGCTCGCTGCGAAGGTTCCAAACTGATTCGTAAGGAAACAACCGTCACCAAGTACGTCACCAGCGAAGCTCGTGCAGAAATGTACGAAGAATTCCAGGAAGCCTGCAAAACGAGCTTGAGCGATCTTATGGGCGACGATGAAGAAGATGGCAGCATTTTCTCCCTGAAGAAGTCCAAGAAGGCTTCCAAGAAAATCTCTACCTTGAAGATCCGCAAGTAACAAGGTTACGTATTTAAACACAAAAAAATCCTGCGAGTTCATCGCAGGATTTTTTTGCGTTTTTAGATTCCTTTCACTGGATTCTATCGGGCCTATGGGCCCTCCAGAATGACGTCGATTATTTAGCAGCAGCAGTGAGCAGTTTTGTAATCGCAGCAACGTATTCAGCCGGGTTGGGCAGCGGGCTACCTTCAGCCAGGAGAGCCTGACCGTAGAGAGCCTTGGGCCAATCGCCCAGGTCGGCGTTAGCTTCAGCCTTGGCCTTCAGCATTTCGCAAATGGGGTGCGTCGGGTTGATTTCAAGAATACGCTTGGACTTAGGAACGTTGGTCTGGCCCATGGCCTTCATCATGCGTTCCATCTGGGCGCTCATGGCATCTTCGCTGGTGACGAGGCAGCAGGGGCTGTCCTTCAGACGGCTAGACACGCGGACTTCAGAAATGCTTTCGTCCAGAGCCTTCTGGAGGTTTTCGCAAAGACCCTTGAAGATGCCCTTGTTTTCTTCTTCAGCCTTCTTTTCGTCTTCGGTCTTGTCGAAGTCAACGTCACCGCGGGAGATGTCGTGGAACTTCTTATCGCCGAATTCGGTAAGGCTGGACATCATGAATTCATCGATGCCATCGCTCATGAGGAGCACTTCGTAGCCCTTGGCCTTGAAAGCTTCAAGCATAGGGTTGGACTTCACGGCGTTCTTGTCGCCAATGAGGTAGTAGATTTCCTTCTGGCCTTCCGGCATGTTATCTACATACTGCTGCAGGCTAACAAGCTTGCCTTCTTCAGTCTTGGTGCTTTCGAAGCGGATCAGCTTCTTCAGTTCATCAAGATGTTCCCAGTTCATGTAGAAGCCTTCCTTAAGGACCATGCCCAGTTCCTTCCACCAGGCGTTGTACTTGTCTTCGTCCTTGGACATGTTCTGCAAGGCTTCCAAAGTCTTCTTGATCACGTTCTTGCGGATTGCAGTAACAATCTTGTTGGACTGCAAAATTTCACGGCTAACGTTCAGGGGCAGATCTTCGGATTCTACCACGCCGCGAACAAAGCGGAGCCAAGGCGGCAGCAAGTCCTTGCAATCGTCCATGATGAAGGTCTTCTTCACGTAGAGCTTCAAGCCATGGAGGGCGTCGTTCTGCCAAATGTTGTAGGGAGCCTTGGACGGAATATAGACCAGGCTCCAGAATTCCAGGGAACCTTCAGCATGGTTGTGGTTCCAGCAAGCGGGTTCGCCACCATCGTGGCAAATCACGTTGTAGAATTCCTTGTATTCTTCTTCCTTCACTTCCTTTTCGGACTGGCGCCACAGAGCGGTCTTGTCGTTAAGCTTTTCTTCTTCCTTAACTTCGATTTCGCCCTTGTCGTTGGTGGTCTGTTCCGGATGGAAATAGATGCCATAGTTTACGAAACCGCTGTACTTCTTGACGATATCCTTGATCTTCCATTCGCTGGTAAATTCTTCGGAATCTTCGTCATCCTTCAGGTACAGGGTAATCTTGGTGCCCACATCGTTACGGGGGCATTCAGTAATTTCAAATTCGCCGGTACCTTCGGAGGTCCACAAATAACCCTGGCTTTCACCAGCCTTCAGGGTCAAAACTTCAACCTTCTTGGCCACCATAAAGATGGAGTAGAATCCCACGCCGAACTGACCGATGAGATCAACGCTAGCCTTGTCGGAGTCCTTGAGATTCTTGATGAAGTTCTTGGTGCCGGAACGGGCGATGGTACCCAGGCAGTTGATCAAGTCTTCCTTGTTCATACCGATACCGTTATCGGTAATGGTCAGCTTCTTCTGTTCCTTGTTCACATCAATGTCGATGCGAAGCTGAGTGCCCTGGGGCAGCAAATCTGCGTTAGAGAGAGAAAGGAAACGACGCTTATCCAATGCGTCAGCAGCGTTAGAAACCAGTTCACGGAGGAAGATTTCCTTGTTGCTATAAAGAGAGTTGATCATCAAGTTCAGCATGTCGCGAACTTCAGT
This sequence comes from Fibrobacter sp. UWEL, assembly GCF_900142535.1. Lineage (NCBI taxonomy): Bacteria > Pseudomonadati > Fibrobacterota > Fibrobacteria > Fibrobacterales > Fibrobacteraceae > Fibrobacter > Fibrobacter sp. UWEL. Next base: position 45,897 of record NZ_FRBE01000012.1, on the reverse strand, counting down.
TTGGAACTCCATTTTTTCAGTTGCCATTATATTTGTCTCCATTTTAAACAGTAAAGTGTTTCAGTTTGAAACATTTTCTGTATTTTTCTTTGTTTTCGCAGGTATAAATGCAAGAACCGTGCCAATTAGCGGAGAGTAGAAAGGTTAAAGCACAAAGGAGGAAATGGGATGAATCCGTCATGCCGTTTGCAAATTACAAACGATAAGTGTTCTTCCCCTACTTTTTTAGGCAAGGAATCAAAGATATATTTCATGGTATAAAAGATCTGTGTTTTTACAGAGGGCAAAGGGAACGTTTGGTTCGCGTAAGGATTACTCCTGTTTTAGTTCCCAGTCTGTAAAGAATCCGGGTTCGGAGTGTTCCCGGACACATTGGGTGGCTAATTTTGCCCATTAGCCACTCAATTTTATTTAGAAAAGAGTATTATTTGAATATCTGTTTGGTGAAGTTATGAATTCGATTTTTGAATTTTCGGACTACCGTGATTATTTGAAACTCTATTATGAAGAGAAAAAGAAGGAACACCCCTTTTTCTCTTATCAGATGTTCGGCAAGAAACTGGATATTTCACCAAGTTCCCTTTTTTGCGTTCTAGAAAAAAAGCTTCATCTTCCTGTAAGGTGTGCTCCCGCGGCTAAAAAATGTCTTGGCCTTACAGGGCGAGCCTCCCAATATTTCGACCTGCTGTTAGCAGCCTCCCGCACCAAGAGGGTGAAGGAACGTGAACGACTTATGGCAGAGGCTTTCCAGCTGAAGGATATCCAGCGTCGTTCCATCGAAAACGACCAGCTGTCCTACCTCAGGCAATGGTGGACCGTCGTCGTCCGCTCCTTCCTGCAAATCAACCAGGGAAGAACTGACCCCGAAAACATCGCTAAATACCTCCGCCCCCAGGTAACCAAGGATCAGGTGAAAGACAGCCTGACTTTGTTAAAAAATTTAGGTTTTATCCGTAAAGCAGCCCACGGCCGAGTCAATTTGGCAGACGCCCACTTGACCATTAGCGCCGGTCCTGAAAAAACAAAGGCGATCCGCGAGTTCCAGGCGCAAGTAATGACCTTAGCCAAGGCTTCTCTTGAAGAAGTTCCGCCCAACCAGCGAGATATTTCTACATTGACAATGGCCATCGACGAAGATTGCGTCGAGGACATTAAAGGTATGCTTCAAGAATTTCGCAGACAAATCCAGATTCGAATCGACGAATGTCCTACGCCCACCCGCGTAGTTCAGTTGAATATGGCTTTGTTCCCCGTCACTGAAGACTATAAGGGGGAAGACTAATGAAGTACATCTACGCATTATGCTTCACCCTGCCCCTTGTATTTTGGGGTTGCGGCAACACCGACACCGCCGGTGGCAACTCCACGGAAACGGAAAACGCCATCGCCTTCCAGGTGAGGGATTCCAAAGGCGCCGTTTTAGGAAATGTCGCCTATAAGGTTCTGTCCAGCGAATTCAGGGCAGACACCCTCCAGCGACTTTCTGACAAAGATTATCTGTATTACGGCCAGAGCGATTCCAAGGGCAACATCGTCCTGGAGAAGCATCAGGCAGGAAACTTCCTCATCGAATTCCAGAAGGATTCTCTCTTGAGTGCTTTCGCCTATAGCGTTCAGGATTCTACCGAACGTTCCGATGAAATCATCCTGCAGAAATCTGGCCGCGTCACGGGACATGTGAACTTACCTGAAGGGGATTCTTTCGCCTGGGTATTTGTCAACGGCACGGACCGCATTGTCAAGACTGACTCCACCGGACGCTTCTTTATGGAAAACGTCCCCTCCGGAGCATATCTGGACTTCGGCGCTGCAAGTTCCGTCGAAATGGATGACTTGGGAAGTATTTCTTCTTTGATCAAGCCCGACGAAGTCACCTTTGTGAACGTTTCTGGCTCCGATTCCATTCCGGAACCCATAACCGTGATGGAATTAAGCCTCAAGGATTACATTTCCGACTGGATGCGTCCTCTCCAGAGCCCCATGGCCTTGACCGTTCGTCTGGATTCCTCCAACCTGGATTTCGCCCAAATCAAGAATGGCGGAAAGAACCTGGTTCTTCAGAATCAGAAAGACCAGATTGTCCCCATGAAGGTGACTTACTGGGATTCCACCAACGCAAGAGGCATCCTGCAGGTGAGAATTTCTGAATTGTCCGATACCGCTGGGTATTATAGTCTAGTTGAACTGAATGACGCCGCCGAAACATCCGTCGATGTCTGGGAAGGCGCATCCGACTCCCTGTATAAAGCCCTGAACACGCTTGTCTTGGGAACCTTTGAATACGACACCCGCCAGAACGGCTTGCCCAGCCCCATCCCAGTGAATTTCTGGTACCAATCCGCAAGCGAGGGCGGCACCATATCCCCCGCAGCGGACGACCCAATTGCCTACCCCATTGAACAAGCCGATAGCGGTCGCGCAGGAAGAGCCGCCCACTTTAGCTACACAGCAATCGACCCGGAATACGCCGTCTTTGGAACAACCCTTTCTAACGGCGAAAGAAGCTTGGCCCAATTAGATTCTCTTGAACTATGGATTCGCGGAGACGGGGATTTCTATGTAGCTCTTGAAGACCTTAAAGATTCCACATCCGAAGGAGCTAAGGCCCTGCATAAGGGAGCCTGCACATCCGGTTGGTCCAGAATTGCCATTCGTCCCCAGGATTTCTCGCCTGCAGACTCCATCTTTGGAAACTACGGCTGGGACTATGTGAAATACAAGGTCACTACGTTCTCCGTCTTTGCAAGGAATGGACACGACATATGGATCGATGACATTCGAATGTACGGCGTTAACCGAGATGATTTGAAATAAAAACATTAGATACTAAAAAGACCGCAACATTAAAATGTTGCGGTCTTTTTTATAGCCAAAGTCGATTCCGAAACTAGTTCGGAATGACGAATGTGTTACTTGATAAAGATCAAGCCCAGGATACCTGCAGCCCACAGGTAGTAGCTGAAGTAATGGAACTTACCCTTCTGAACAAAGGCCATCAGCCACTTCAAGGCGATAATACCAAAGATGAATGCCACAATCATGCCCACCAGAAGTTCCGGAGTGAAACCGCTAGCGTCCGCACAGGCCAATGCCTTTTCAGGCTTTTCAATCGCATAACGGGCCACCGTTTCGGGATCCTGGCACTTGATCCACTTGATGCAATCCAGGAGGGCAGCACCGCCCACAGCGGGAATGCTCATGAGGAAGCTGAACTCGCCGGCGTACTTACGGTTGACGCCCAGGAAAATCATGCCACTGATGGTAGAACCGCTGCGGCTAATGCCGGGGATGCAGGCAACGCCCTGAACCACACCCGTTACAAGAGCGCGCCACCAGTTCATCTGGACTCCGTCATTATCCGGATGCTTGCTGCCGGTCTTGCCCCACTGGGAGACAAACAGCAAGGTTGCGGTAAACAGCATAGCGCAGCAAACTGCCTTGGGATTTTCAAACAGGCTTTCCAGAGGTTTCTTGAAGCCAATGCCGATAATGGCGGTGGGGATAGAAGCCAGCACGATGTAGCCAACTTCCTTTAGCTGAGCCGGATCGCGACGGATACAGCCCACGATCATGTCCACAATCTTCTTGCGGAACACGACAAAGATGGAAAGGAGAGTTCCAGCGTGAAGCATAATGTCAAAGAACATTCCTGCTTCCTTCATGTTCAAGAGCTTTTCGCCAAGAACCAGATGGCCAGAACTAGAAATGGGGAGAAATTCAGCGAGGCCCTGCAACAGGCCTAAAATGATAGATTCGATCATGGCGTCAAATATAGAATTTTTTATTTTAGCTTGTATGAGCCACAAGTACCTACTTTGCTTTCACGATTACAGCATTTGGAACTACCAGGAAGTCACCCCGCTCCTTCACGAACTGAAGGAAGTTGCTGGCGCCCCCTGTAGCGTTCTTGTCATCCCCGATGTTCGAGGGGCAACAGAATCCCAAATCAAGGATTTCCAGAAGGTTCTTTTGCAGCTCCATCAGGAAGGTTTTGAACTAGCCCTCCATGGTTTTCAGCATAAAGCCAACATGAGCTACAGCCGTAGCTACAAGGGCCACTTCCAGCTGAAAATGACGAACAACGAAGCTGAATTTGCAGGCCTTAACAAGAGCAAATCCCGACTCGTCCTGAACAGAAGCATCGAAGCCTGGAACTACTTGATTAATCAGGGAGAATGCCTAGGCCAGAGAATCCATCCCGCGGCATTTGTACCGCCCACCTGGTACGGCAATCCCTATCTTTCCGGACAAGCCCGCAAATCCAATTTGAAGTTCGAATCCCGCTTTACGCTGGAACCCATCATCGGCAACCCGATTTTTTCTCCCGTAGTAAGCTTTGCCGGTATTCCACGTTCCATGGAAAAACTGGCTTTTGTATTCGGGAAGCTTATGCTCAAGCTACCCTTTGGGCGACCCCGCATCGCATTACATCCCTGTGATTTTCCAAGACTCAAGACGGAAATCATCCAGTTAATCCAGCTAGCGCGACTTTCCAGTAAAATCTCTTACTATCGCGATCTTTAAATTTCCTTTATATTTTTCCATAAAAAAAATCCTGCAACCTTACGGCTGCAGGATTTTTTCTTGAAGTTTTTAGGAGTTTGTTTTCAAGAAAAATTACTTGACTACAGAGACCTTCTGGAAGCGGTTGCCCTGGCGAACCATGTAGACACCAGCCTTCTGGAACTTAGCCATGAGAGCGTCCTGGAGAGAAGCGCCGTTCACGACATCCACACGGCCCATGAACTTGCCCTGCATATCGAACACCTGGAAAGTCTTGCCGGAGTTGACGAACTGAACACTGGAAATCAGAGCATCCTTGCTTTCGGAAGATGCAGGTTCCTGAGAAGCGGAGCTTGTCGGAGTAACTTCAGCAGAGCCAGCCTTAGCAAACTTCACAAAGTCAATGTTGGTGTTAGCATTGTTGATGGTGATGCGCATGGTCTGCTTACCAGCGGCAAGAGTGATCTTGCCAGTTGCATTTTCATAGGCATCCCAGTCGTTGGAAGTACCGGTGAAGCTGAGCTTAGCGGAAGCAGAGCCAACCTTAACGGTGACAGAACCAGCACCAGAACCGTTAGCAACGGAAGCGGTCACATCGTATTCGCCAGCTTCTGCAACGTTCACGGTGTATTCCAGCCATTCGTCAGCAGCGGTGTAACCAATTGCACGACCGGTACCATTCTTCACAATGTCAACCTGAGCATAGTCTTCACCGCGATATTCATGGTCGCCATCATCACCAGACTGACCAGTTGCGCCTTCGTAAACAACTCCAGAGTTACCATTGTCGAAGTCTTCAGCTTCAACAGTACCCGGAATGCTGAGGCTCTTGAACGGAGAACGTTCGATATCCTTCGGCGGAACAATTACAGAAGCTTCACCGTTATCGCTCATGTCAAAGTAGGTGTAGTTCACAGAACCAGTTGCATTACCACCTGCTTCGTTCATCAACATCACTTCGGTAACGCGACCGAACTTCAGAGTAGTGCTGCCACCGCCCTTAGAACCGGAAAGCTGTGCAGTCTGACCGGTGAACAGTTCGTCCCACTTGTTGAAGTGTGCGGAAATATCAATATGGCCGCACTGACGGGGAGACTGACGAACGCTAAAGATCTGCAAGAAGGTAGAGGTACCAGTCTTGGAAGGTTCCTGCTGACGGAGGTAAGCATGGATAGTATAAGTTGCGCCATCAACGGTAATAGTGCCACGAGAAGCACCGATATACTGTTCGCTGGGCTTGCTGTACCAGTCATCAACGATGTAATATTCAACCTGCGGGTTCACGGTCCAACCATAAACACCGATGTAACCATACTGAGCAGTACCACTCTTAGTATACTTGTAATCCACGGTATAGTGCTTAGTCTTGTGATCCACACCAGAACCGTTGTCACCATAACGGTAGCCCACGCGAGCCAGGTAGTCAGAGTTGTTGGACCAGGTGGCTTCGAAAGTACCGTTATCATAGTACTTCATGCTGTTGGAACCACCGCCAGACCACTGTTCGAAGCCCCACGGGGTTCCAGAAATGGAACCTGTAGAGTTACCATTCACAGTGTGTGCACTGCCTCGAGGTTTAGCCATTTCATCTTTACATGCATCTGCCGCGTAAACAGATGTTGCTGCAAGACCGAATGCCAAGAAAAGGCTAGCCTTAATCATCTTTTTATTCATGAGATACTCCTGTTTTTCATCCCTATTTGTTTATGATCTTAAATTAGGTTATTGCCCTCCAAACAGGAATACTCCAACATAATGTTCCGTTGTCGCACTTTACAACGCCAAAAAGTTTACAAAGCAAAAAAAGTCCGCTCTCGTTTTTCACGAGAGCGGACTTTAATTCATTCCGTATTTTCGAATACGATTTAGAATAAACTAGTTAGTTTATTCGTTATCGCCGCCTTCGGAAGGGAGGCCAATCTGCTGTTCGGTTTCGTTGGACTTTTCAACAGAATCGTCATCCACTTCTACGCCTTCCACATGGTCGAAGGTTTCCTTGGCTTCAGCGGAATCGTGTTCGATGTCTTCCACGCTGGGAAGTGCGGTTGCATCCTGAACGGTGTCGCCATCGTTCAAGCGAATGCACTTCACGCCGATTGCACTACGGTTGGTCAAACGGATGGTTTCAGCTTCGATACGGATAACCTGACCTTCCTTACTGGTAATGATCAAGTCATAATCGTCAGCGACGCTTTCCACGAATACTGCCGGACCGGTCTTTTCCATACCGTCTGCACTGAGGTTACGAACACCCTTGCTGCCGCGCTTGGTCACGCGGTAAGAGCTAGGCTGAGAACGCTTACCAAAGCCCTTTTCGGTAATGGTCACGATCTTGTTGCCTTCCTTCAGCCAGATGAGGGAGATGACTTCGTCACCTTCGGCAAGGGTAATACCCTTCACGCCGTGAGTGCCACGCCCCATGGAGCGCATGCAACTGATGGGGAATGTAACAGCCTGACCGTTCTTGGTGGCGAGCATCAGCAGGTCCTTTGCGATGGGCTGAGCAGCAGTATCATCAGCATCTTCGGACTCAGCAACCTGAGCTTCAGCAGCGGTCTGAACATCTGCGGATTCGTCAGCTTCGTCGCCCTGAGAGGCGTTGAATTCTTCGGCGGACATACCCACCAACTGAACCTTCACCAATTCATCGTCTTCATCCAGACTGATGGCGTTGACGCCAGCCTTACGGGGACGGCTGAAGAGGGTCAGATCCATCTTGTTGACGATACCCTTCTTGGTAGCGAACACCAGGCAGAAGTAACCGCCGAACTTACGGACAGGAACGATTGCCTGAACCTTTTCGCCTTCGGTGAGGCCGATAAAGTTGATAATGGGACGGCCCTTGCTATTGCGGTTGCCTTCGGGCAGGCGGTAAACCTTAGTCCAGTAGGCACGGCCCTTGTTAGTGAACACCAGCAAGTAGCTATGGGTGCTTGCGGTAAAGATCTGATCCACGTCGTCATCGTCCTTGAGGCCGGTACCCACAACGCCCTTACCACCGCGGGTCTGAGCCTTGAAGGTATCGATGGGAAGACGCTTGATGTAGCCTTCCTTACTCAGGGTAATGACCTGTTCTTCTTCAGCAATCAGGTCTTCGTAGTCATAATCATCTACAGCATCTTCGATGGAGGTGCGGCGTTCGTCACCGAACTTGGCCACAACAGCATCCAGCTTTTCAAGTACGATTGCCAGGCGGCGTTCACGCTTAGCCAGGATATCCTTCAAGTCAGCAACGAGGGCAACCAGTTCGTTGTATTCGTTTTCCAACTTTTCCAGATTCAGGCCGGTGAGCTGGGCAAGACGCATGTCCACAATGGCCTGAGACTGAATTTCATCCAGGTTGAAGCGGTCCTGCAAGCCCTTCTTAGCCAATTCCGTAGTAGCGCTAGACTTGATGATCTGCACCACTTCGTCGATGTTCTGGGTGGCAATGCGCAAGCCTTCAATAATGTGAAGACGTGCTTCTGCCTTGTTCAAGTCGAACTGGGTTGCACGGGTAATCACATCCAGACGATGATCGATGTAAATCTGGATCAAGTCCTTGAGAGTGAGAACCTTGGGCAGGCCGTTCACCAGAGCCAGGTTATAAATACTGAACGTAGTCTGCATCTGGGTGTTCTTGAACAGGTTGTTCAGCACCACTTCTGCAACAGCATCCTTACGCAGTTCAATGACCACGCGGATACCTTCACGGTTAGATTCATCGCGAATGTCGGTAATACCGTCGATACGCTTTTCGCGAACCAGTTCGCCAATCTTCTTACACAGTTCAGCCTTGTTCACCATGTAGGGAATTTCGGACACGATGATGCGGGGTTTGCCGCGGCCATCCACGTCAATTTCGGTGCGGGCACGAACGCGAGCACGGCCATGGCCGGTCAGGTAGGCGTCACGGATACCAGCGCGGCCGCAGATCACACCACCAGTGGGGAAATCCGGACCAGAAACGTAACCCAGCAGGTCTTCGCCGGAAATATCCGGATTTTCAGCCACAGCATGGATTGCATTTGCAATTTCGCGAAGGTTATGGGGAGCCATGGAGGTTGCCATACCCACAGCAATACCTGTGGTACCATTCACCAGCATGTTGGGAATGGCGGAGGGCAGAACCTTCGGTTCTTCCAAGGATTCGTCATAGTTGGGGCCCATGTCCACGGTATCTTTTTCAAGATCTTCCAGCATGAGCATGCCCAGATTGTTCATCTTGGCTTCGGTATAACGCATTGCAGCGGCGCCATCGCCATCGATAGAACCGAAGTTACCCTGGCCGAAAACCAGCGGATAGCGCAGGGAGAATTCCTGAGCCATACGGACCAAGGTTTCATATACGGCGGAGTCACCATGGGGGTGGTACTTACCGATCACGTCACCCACGATACGGGCAGACTTCACAGTGGGCTTATTGGGCACCACGCCCAGCTTGTGCATACTGTACATCACACGACGGTGCACCGGCTTAAAGCCGTCGCGGGCGTCGGGAAGTGCACGAGCCACAATCACGCTCATGGAGTAGCGGAGGTAGCAGTCCTGCATATCCTTTTCGATCAAGGACTTGAACTGCTTGCCTGGGAGCATTTCTTCTGACATTACTTATCCTTCTTTGGGTCGGGGGTTAACCCAGCCCATTTATCGTTTCATCTATTAATTTCAAACTTTCGTAATCGGTCTGGTCGATGCGGTGGGCCGTGATGGTGGCATACCCCTGGTTCAACAGATAGTCATCACTATCCACAGGGGATTCGTTCCATAATTTGTCGCCATCAAGCAACCACAGCTTGTCGCCAGAGCCATCGTCGGCATCCACCAGGCTGTAGTGGTCCGTAAACATTTCGTGGGCCATCTTCGTGGACTTGTAGCCCTTGAAGTCTGCAGGTTTTACCTTGGGGAAGTTCACGTTCCAAAAGGTTCCGGGCGCAATACCTTCAAAAAGTCGTTCCTTGACTACACGAACGGCAAAATCCACAGCAGTTTCCAGCAGGTCTCCCCCACAACCGCGGAGGGAAAGTGCAACGCCGGGAACACCCCACAGGGCGGCTTCGCGGGCACCGGCAACCGTACCGGAATACAAGGACGAGACGCCGGAATTTTCGCCAACGTTCACGCCGGAGAAACAGACGTCAAATTCACCTGCGGCAGAGCTTACACCAGTGCAGCCTTCGGGTTCCAAAGAAAGCCCGAATTTCGCGAAATGACCTAGGGCAAACTTGGCGCAGTCGGCAGGTGTGCCAGATACGGAATAGAATTCATAAGGCCAGGCTTTTGTACCGTCGGCTGCCACGGGAGTGGTTTCATCCACGGGCACCTGTTTGACGCGCAAACCTCTGCGCACGGTAAAGGCCTGACTGACCCCGCTTTGCTCCGTTTCGGGGGCAAAAACGAACACATCAGCCACCTTGGACAAGGCTGCCGCAAGAGCGCGAAGATTGCCGCTCTTAAACCCATCGTCGTTTACGATGAGAACTCGTGTTCTAGGGGTATTTTGCATGCTTTTACAAAGATAGAAAAAAGCGAATCAGCTACTTCAAAAGCTGGCAAAAAAAGCGCCCATTTTGGGGTGTTTTTAGGGGTGTTTTTTTGAGAAAACTAGAACGCAAACTTTTATCTAAAATTCTTGACCAGAACACCCTTGAATTCAAAACTTTCTTTGCCTGCATAAACCACAGTTTTTTCGCCACACATTTCGGGATATTCCTTTTCAAAAACACCAAAGTTTTTGACGAATTCCGAATTGAATGTTTCCGAAGACTTTATTTCAAAAGGAGTCAAGATTCTTCCAGTTTCTTCAACAAGGTCAATTTCCTTGCCGTCACTAGTTCTATAATACCAGAAATTTTTCTGCTCCGCGCAATTAAACGAATGCTTCATTCTTTCAAGAATCACAAGGTTTTCAAAAAGATTGCCTCGCAAGGGATCGCGGTTAAATTGCGACTCTTCGGCAATTCCTAGCAAGGCGCATGCAAGCCCAGTATCGTAGAAATAGAACTTGGGCGATTTTATCAAGCGTTTTGTCCTATTCATGTACCACGGATTTAACGTGAAACCGATAAACGAAGCTTCAAGAATCGACAGCCATTCCTTTGCTGTTCTAACATTGATTCCGCAATCGTTAGAAAGAGAAGTGTAATCCAATATGGAGCCAATTCGCCCTGCACAAAGAACAAGGAATCTATGAAAAAGAGCCGCATCCTTTATATTGACAATTTGGCGAACATCCCGCTCAACATAGGTGGAAATGTAATTCTGGTAAAAGAAGAACCTGTCTGGGCGTTCCGTTATATAGCGGGGGTACCCTCCAGAAAGAATAAGACTGTCGATGGAATCACTTGCGTTCAATTCCTTGATTTCGTCCAAGGAAAATGGCAGCAGTTTAAGCATGGCGACACGACCGGCAAGAGTCTGAGTCACAGCTTGCTGTAATGCAAAATTATTACTGCCCGTAACGATGAACAAACCCTTTTGATTTGATTCATCCACAATCTGCTGCATATAGGATAGCAAATGGGGAACATTTTGAATTTCGTCAAGAATGGCCCCGTTCGGGATACTTTTGAAGAACCCCCGTGGATCCTGTAAGGCCCGTTCCCTAGTGTCAGGATTTTCTAGAGAAATGTAGGGTTTGTCGGCGAATGTATCGCGACAAAGGGTTGTTTTGCCGGATTGCCTGGGACCATGAACCAGAACGACCGGGTATTGCGAAGCAGACTTTAACAGGAAGTCTTTGATTTGGCGCCTAATCATGCCTCAAATATAAATTTTGTAAAAATGGTAGTCAAGTACACTTTTTGCAAAACTTTCAAATAAAGCAAACGATTTTTGTGGAATTACCTAAAAAATCGGGCAGCCTTGCCTTGCGGCTTGGCAGCCTGGATTGGCGTTGCCTACGCTCAGGTTCGGTTATAAGTTCGATTTAGTCCTTGAGGCAACGCAAACTCCGACCGTTGTACTTGCTGTAGTTGTCTTGGTATGCGTCGTCGTCACTGTAGCCGAAGTCCTGGCCCCACGCCCACGCGACGTTGTAATTGTCCTCAGAGGCAGACCACAAGATGGCGTTGTCGCCCTCACGGTAGAATTTGCCACTGTAGTCCCTGTAACCGGCGGGGAGCACCGAGAAGCCGTACTCGTCCGTACCCGTATTGCTGTACCACAGGCTTGTGTTGGCCTTCAGCTTCTGACCGGCAGAGCCAGTCCCACCAACATAGGTGTACAGAGTGCTGTACTCCTCGTTCGTGGGCACATGCCAGCCTTCTGGGCAAATGCCGCGATGGGGGCTATTGGGGGTACAGGTCTTGCCATTGCCACACTTGGTTCCTACATTTACATTGAACTGGGCAGCACTATCCATCACGGCACTCCAGGTATAAAGGCGACCGTATATGGAACAGTCACCAGCAGTTGTACTACTGCCGCCACCGCACCAACTGGTGGAATCGGAGGTGTAACCGTCATAGTTGTACTTCACTCCCTTATAGGCGTAGTTCAAATTCTCTGCCATCCAGGTCTGGGTGCCGATGGTGACTGTCTTGTAGGCTTGACCGTCGCGAGAATCGGTCATGGACCCCTTTACAACAACTACACTGCTACTACTCTTTACCGAGGAACTACTTGCTACCGACGACGAAGACTTCGCGGAGCTGGAAGATGCAACAGAGCTGCTGCTGAGATCCTCGATCAGGACCGAGGATGACGAAGAAGAACTTACAACCGACGAAGATGACTCCACGGAACTAGAGGAAACTACAGAGCAGGAACTTGCTATAGAACTACTGGATTGCTTCGCTTCGCTCGTAATGACACTAGAGGAAGAACTGCCAGGATCCTCGATTGGGACCGAGGATGACGAGAGCGTCAATACCGAGGATGATGATTCAATGTCATTCCCGGCTTGACCGGGAATCTCGCTAGAACTGCTAGATCCCCGATCGGGGTCGGGGATGACACTGGAGGAGGAGCTCAGGGTGACGCTGGAAGAGGAACCTGGAATGGTTTCAGAAGACGAACTCTGCAACACAGTCACCCCGCCGATGATTTCGTCTTCGGCAGAAGCTTCGTTTGCAGTTATCTTTATCCATTCGCCATTCTGGCAACGGCGGAAATCCTTGCCGACAGCCTCAGCCACCCAGCCATCCAGCTTGTCGTCACAAACCTTTTCTCCACTGCCATCAGCCAGGGTAATCACTTCGCCCTTTTCCCCATTCGTCACCGAATTGGAGGAACCATCATCGCCGCAGGCCACAAGGCCCAAAGTCAGCGCAAAAGCAACACTTGTCAAGAAATTCTTTTTCATTTTCCATTTCCTTGCAAAAATTTCAGCGAGTTTCAAGAACAGCCTCTGTTATTATGCAGAATAGCTTGAGCGGATTTTAAACGCCATAATGGCGAATGCTCCTGCCACATTCATGCTGGCCTTGCGACCTGCCATAGGAATGGTCACCTTCATAGTAGTTGCGGCCATGATTTCGGGAGCGATACCAAGTTCTTCGTTTCCCAAGATAATCAGGCCCTTTTCCGGCCACGTTACTTTGTTTATATCGGGAATGTCTTCGCCGGTTTCAAGGGCGATAATCTCGTAGCCGTTTTCCTTGTGCCAGTTGATGCAGTCAAAGGGATCTTCCCAGCGCTTGATGGGAATCCATTCCTGGCAACCGCGAGCAGCACTTTTCACAGTCACATGATCGGGACTGCAGCTATATCCGCTAAGGTGTACGCCTTCCAAGCCGAAGCAGTCGGTACTACGGATAATGGAACCCACGTTAAAGGCGCTACGAAGGTTGTGGACCAGAACCGCAAACTGGATCGGCTTTTCGTTAGCCACTTCGCGGTCGCCCGGTTCCTGCTCCAGATAAACGTCACGTTCAAAGCCAAGGCCTGCGCGGGTACGGAAAGTCTTGTACAGGTCAATCATCTGTGCCTGATTCTTGCCCACCAGAGTTTCCTCTGCAGGAAGCTTCATCCATTCCGCATAGGTCTCGAATTCACGACGAGCGCGGGGAACGTCATCACCTAACTGCAAAATGATAACACGGAGGAGTTCCGCCAAACGTTTGTATTTGGAGGTTTCCTTCGTTGCTAGAAATTTCTTTTCAGAGAACATCGACTAGATCCTTCGACTCCACGTCGTTCCGCTCAGGATGACGCTTTTCCACTTCATTCGATTCAGGATGACGATTTACTTATTCAAAGCCTTAACAGCTTCGGTCAGGCGGTCGATGGCCTGGATCAATTCATCCATTTTGGCTTCGCTGACACCGCCGGCAATGGCCGTAACAGCCTGAGCTTTCACGTCAGCCACTGCAGCCGCGGGAGTTTCCTTCACAGGAACCTTGCCCAGCCAGATATCAGGCCAGCGGTCGTTACCAGAGTGGTAGGTAATACGGGTAGCAGTTTCCACCGGTTCACCAATCTTCCACATGTACAGTTCATAGTCGAACATATCGTGGTCGTGACCCTTGTCGGTAGCACCCCAGACCAGCCACTGTCCATCGGGTGAGAGGCGGGGGAAATATTCATGACTGCGACGACCGGGCAGGTCCATGAGACGAACATTCTTGGGAATACCGAAGAAGCCCACCTTTTCCACCTGCTTACCATCCTTGGCGGAGAACCACAGGATTTCGCTAGGAGCGGCAGTACCACCGTTACCCGTGGGATTTACGCGGTAGAGCTTGGAGCCATCAAAATTCCAGTCAATCTGGCAACCGTCACCGGACTTAGTCCAGCTCTTCTTTTCCAGATCCCAAACACCTGTTTCACGCATGGAACCGCGGAGGGTAATAGCCAAGTGCTTGCCATCCGGACTCATGTTGGGTTCCTGGAGAATCACATCCTTCTTATTGAAGGCAACTTCTCCATCCAGAACCAGGGATTCTGCCTTGGAAGAGAGATCCATGGTAAAGACCTTGCCGGCACGGCTAAAGACGATGGTCTTGCCATCAGGACGCCAGGTGCCCCAGGTAGCGTTATCCACAACCTTCACCTGATTGGACCCGTCAATATCCATGGTCCAGAGTTCCCATTTCTCCGGGTAGTTAGCATCATTTTCGGGAACCCAACCGCCCTTACTGCGGTTAAAGAGCACCTTGGAGCCATCAGGAGAAATACGGGGGAACCAGTCCACATTGTCGCTATTGGTCAATGCATGGGCATTGGAACCATCGGCATTCATAAGCCAAATATCGTGATGAGAATTTGCTCGGCTGGTAGACCAGGCGATTACGCCTTCCACCTTACCCTTTAAAGCATCCAGAGCCTTCTGTTCATCGGCTGTAGGATCCACGGCAGCACCCTTGGGGGCACCCTGCTGGGCAAAAACAGAAGAACAAGCCAATGCGGCAATCAAGGATGCCTTCGCAAACTTCATCATTTTCATAAGAACCTCTAAAAACAGAAGGCTTCCGCCTTCCTAGTCATTTATAAAGATAGTAACAAAGTACGAAAAATTAGGACAAAACGTACCATTTGAACCTAAACTATGTTGAATTAGAACACACTTGTTTCTTTCCGTAAACACCAAAAAACTTACATTGTATCCACTTTGAACCATATGGATATATCTTATGGGAAAAAATATGAGGATGTTATGAAAATTCTGTCTATTCCTGCTCTCGCCTGCGCCATGACTTTAGGTTTTGGCCTGGCCTCCGCACAGACCATCACCCCCTCCCGCGTGGGTCCCGTTAGCCAGTACGGCCAGCTTATGACCGGCAAGAATTCCGCCGGCGAAGGCCGCATTTATGGTTCCTGCGAAGGCGTCAAGGA
The DNA here is from genome assembly GCF_900142535.1 of Fibrobacter sp. UWEL. NCBI lineage: Bacteria > Pseudomonadati > Fibrobacterota > Fibrobacteria > Fibrobacterales > Fibrobacteraceae > Fibrobacter > Fibrobacter sp. UWEL. The sequence goes on along the minus strand of NZ_FRBE01000012.1, from coordinate 30,639 downwards.
CGGCGCCGAAGTCCAGGTTCGCGGTATGAGCCTTTACTGGAGTCTTTTGCCCGAAGCAGTTGAATTTTGGAGCGAAGAAGGTGTGGCCTCAATGGTAAAAGACATGAACGTCCAGATCGTTCGTGCCGCCATGGCTACTACCTCCGAAGACTGGTGGGGCTGCAAAGATCTTACCAAGAGCTGCGGCGACGACAAATCCAAGCACATCACTGGCTACGCATCTGATCCGAGTTATCAGACAAACCTGATGAAGACCGTGGTTGAAGCCGCCATCAAGAATGACATTTACGTCATTATCGACTGGCATTCTCACCAGGCTCACGAAGAAGTTGCAAACGCAAAGAAGTTCTTCGGAGAAATGGCCCAGGCCTACGGTCAGTACGACCATGTGATTTTCGAGCTGTTCAACGAACCGAAGGAAGTTTCCTGGAGTACCGTGAAGGGCTACGCCGACCAGATCGTTCCTGTAATTCGCCAATACTCCGACAACCTGATTCTCGTGGGTAACCCCAAGTGGGACCAGAATCCCAACGACGCTATTGGAAACGAAGTCACTGACAGTGGCAAGAACACAGCCTACACCCTTCACTACTATGCCATGAGCCACTGCGTCAGCGGAACTTACGGTTGGGGTGATGGTACAAACGACGCTTGTGAAGGAGTCAAGGGCGAGAAGGCTATTAAGGCAGGCCTTTCTGTGTTCATCTCTGAATGGGGTACCGGTACAGCCGATGGCGGTGGCACTCCGGGTCAGAGCAAGAATGATGAATGGCAGACTTACATCAACAAGTATAAACTGTCCTGGGCAAACTGGTCCGCATCCAGGATTGAAGAAGGTACCGCGGCATTTACCAGCGGTTCAAACAAGAATAGCCTCCAGTATACCGCATCTGGAAACATGGTGAAGGGCTATCTGGCAACCAACCCCACTACCTACACCAAGTGTTCTACTGCAAGCCAGGGCGGTCAGACTACCGATCCCAACCAGGGTCAGCAGGGCGGCCAGACTACCGATCCCAACCAGGGACAGCAGGGCGGCCAGACCACCGATCCCAACCAGAATCCTTGGGCAATCGCAGGCATCCAGTCTGCAGCCAGCCTGAATGTGGCATTCTCCGGCAAGGCACTGGAAGTTTCCGGCGTGAACGCAGCTGACGTGGAACTGTTCGACCTGAAGGGCCACAAGCTCATGAAGGTGGACGGCGTTCGCGGCACCCTTTCCCTGGCAATGATTCCGGCGGGTCAGTACCTGGTGAAGGTCTCCAGCGGTTCTGCAAGCAAGGTGCAGGCAATTACCCTGAAGTAACTAAACGAATTCATGTAAAGAGAGAGAAGGTCCGGTGAGCAATCGCCGGGCCTTTTTTATGGATTAAAAAGCGAAATCGGGAGTAAAATACCGACGATTGTCCCAACGAAAGGGATTTGAATCCATGGAAAAAACATCGTAGTCAAAAATAACGTAATCGTCATCTTTATAAACAGGGAGCCACGCCCCCCGTCCCACTCGGGATTCAAGACCGGGAGCTGCTCGATCAAGATAAGTTTGACCTAACGCGTTAATCAGCTTTTCCCAGCGGGCGTAGTAACGCAGGGGGAAGATGGTCCGGTCGATTCCGGCTGAATCGGCGTAGCGGATAAAGGCGGACGGGTCTTCCGCAAAGTGCAGGTACTGATCAAAGAAATCTGCGGTCTTTAGGATGAAGCGACCATCGATGTATGTAGAATCCTGAGGGTTCACGAAAGCCAGATATCCACCGGCACGATCATCGTTAAAGAGGCGGCCCTTATGAGGATTCTCCTTCATCCATTGGGCGGCACGTACCGGAACCCGCTGGAAGGAAACCATGGAGCCATCGTAAGCCTGAAGGGAACGAAGCCAGAGGCCAAGAACAAACATCACCACCATCACAGCAACCAGCTTTACAGCAGGCTTTGCCAATACTGGGGCATTCCATAATTTCACATCACCTAGGAAACAAAGAAATACAGGCAGATACAGTACAAAATTGCGTTCTGCCAGCAGAGCCAAGATTGCCGTGGCACAAAGCACCACCAGCTTAAGCAATGAATCTTCGTTGCGCAAGGTCTTGGACCTAAACATTCCAACAAACTGCTTGATGACATAAGCCAGTCCTGCCATCGAGCAAACTATCATCAAGAGAGATGTCCAGACATTCTCCCCTTCCAAAAGCAACGTCAAGGGCGAACGATTTTCTGCAATCTCCTTTGCAAAGATGGTGGCTGAGGGACTCAAACCCACTAAGCGATTCAGAAGTTCAAAGGGGTAAACCGCTAACAGCAGGCCATCCCTATGCAAGAAAGGCATTCCAAACAAAGCCAAGACAAATAATGCCAATAACGCAAGTCGATCAAGGTTATTCCTGTCGAAGTAAACCACAATGGTGGCCAACGCAAAAATCGGTCCCAGAATATACAGTCCTTGACATCTGCACCAAATCCACTGCAGGCACAAAATACCTATCGCCGCAAGCCAACGCTTTTTTCGATCATCATAGCCCATCGCAAGCCACGGTATCACATTCCAGTAAATCCCCAGAAACAACAGGCTAAAAACTATCGGCCGCATTTCAAACTGATAGCGGAACAGGAACAACAATAAAGCCGCGACGCAAATACCCGCCATGGAAACGTTTCGACGGGAGTCTGAGAACGGATTCATAAAGAGGGCAAAAACGGTTCCCCACAGGAGGGCCTTAAAAAAAACAAGACCTTGAGCACCTGCGGCCCCATACACAGCATAGACCACCTGCTGAAAATATTCATGGACATTCACCACGGGCTCCCGCACAGGAGTCCATGTAGTTACCCACTCACGAGCGCAAGCCAAGTGCCACCAGATGTCCGTATCCGTCAGGGGGAAAACAGCGAAAACCGCCGCGATTACCGGCAACAGGAGCAAGAGAATTTTTCCACGTAATCGTTCCACAGGCCTACTCGAGAGAAGCAATCAAGGAGTCTAGACGATTACTAAAACGTTTTGCACCGCCAAAGCACAGATGATCATAGTTCTCAAACATATTGGAACTATAATCATGCTCACCCATCTTATTTTCATCCAGAAGAACAAAGTTACTGGATTCAAAACTCTTAAGACGAGCGATCATATGGGATGCAAGGCTGCGACGTACACCATGTCTTCCATAAGCTCCCGTATTCTTATAGGCCGGAGACTGAGGGAATATGGCGCCGATAACAATCACATCTTTCTGACGGGCGAATTCAACCATTTCCTGAAGGGCCTCAAAGCTACGTTCCAGCAAGATTGAATCCTGCACGTTTGTGGTGTCCGTGGCAATAGCAGGAGGTTCTTCACCCCAGTCAACACAGCTTTGTCCTGTAAAGCCATATTCCTTAAGGTATTGGCTACTTCCATTTGCTACACCTGGAGCGAGGTTCGTCAACTCGTAGAGACCCTTAGGGTATCCATCCCTCCAGTAATTATGATTTTCATCATAAACGAAACCAGGATATTCCTTGTAGGACTGAATGAAGAAGTTATCCCCTTCGTCATCCCCTTTCCACCAGAAGTCAATATCCAAGGAAACCACCAAATATTTCAGTTTATTTAAATGGGGCAAGACATAATTCTTGACAAAATCCCTGGTGGTAAAAATTGAGTTAGGAATCTGAGCCAAATTCAACACAAATCCCGAGGAATCCATAATGCGGGGGCGAACGCCATCCACAGCTCTTGACGACCCCACTACGGCTACATCGGCACTATCCCGATACTTCCAAAGCAGTTCCATCTTATAGCGCCAAAAAATATCCTCCTGCAAGAATTTGCTACCGAGGTAAAGTCCCGCACTGTCGGGATCCAGAGAATCATCAATATCCAGATTTCCTAAACCATTTTCAATCCACATACAGGGATGGTACAGATCGTCTCCACCTACGAAATCCGTTATGCTACTATCTGCAGTGTTGATCAGCACCACCTTTTCATGATTGCCCGAAGGATTGGTTAAGGAGGCGACAATCAGATGAGCCCCTTTTACCCATTCCGTATGATCAAAGGAATAGCCCTCCGGAGCAGGAATCATTTGAATCAACTTGCCGGTACTATCTGCAATCAGAATCTGTTCATGAACACCATACTTGGTTCCAGCAAATTCCCGTCCAGGCTTTCCGCCAAAATCCAGGAACAAGGTACGATTGGAACCGTCCTGGGATAAAGAAACATTGCAAGCCTGGGCAGAATCATACCAGACCAGATGCTTATCACCTACACGGGAACGCAACAGCCTTGCGCCTGTAACAGCAAACTGATTGTCCCTGCGGACTCCCCCATGATATGCGCCATCAAACAATTTCTCGGGCGTTCCAAATACCCCTTTGGAGAAAGGGACCTGCCAGGTACTCTGTGCGAGGAAATTACCTTCAGCGGAATTATCACCGCCATCGGTAACATACACAACTACGGTATCCCCTTCTGCAGTCACACGGAATCGAGGAAGAGCAGCATTTTCGACATTCAATTTGACAGAGATTGCGCTAGATCCAAACCGTGTTGCAAAAACTTGCGATTCTCCGGTAACGCCTTCCATTCCCGTGGAGAACACCACCCATTGACCATCCGGAGAAATGTCCGGATGGAAATTGTTTAAGGAATCATCCACTTCCACCAAAGTAGGTTTACCGTTATTGAAATCTACATATACAAGATTCTCACTAACGTTATCCCTGTACACCAGCTTTACCTGATAAGAACCTGTAGCCGCCCGCACTTCTGGTTGAGTCAAAAGAATGGATTGAGAGTTATGTACAGCCACACCGTCATTGTCTAACCAAACTGCAGATGGAATTTTCCCAATCGCTAGACGAAATCCGATATACTGGGCGCGGGAAGATGCGGAAACCACATAAATATCTCCTCGACTATACAAGTCAATGACAGGTGTACCCGCACTAAAGTTACCCCCTTTCACCACATGTTCATCAAAGGAGCCTCCATTAGGAGCCCCGACATAATTGGTTACAGTAGTATCCCTAAAGCGTCCGAGCCAATCATTGACCCACTCTTTGGCAAAAAAGGTAAAATCTTCATTGATTTGCTTTGAATCGTAATGAACGCTAAATGCGTAAACCCATTCCGCCTCCGTAGGCAAGCGATAGCCTTCTGCTTCAGGATTAAACCTAAAACCTACTAAATTAACGCAATATCCTTCCTGATCTCGAACAATCTTGGAATAGGAATATACTGTGTCCCGTTTTTCCGCCTTACTCTTGGCATTGGAAAGAAGAACTGCATCGTAATAGGTAATTCCCGTAATGACATGATTACCTTCGCAAGACAAATTAGGAAGAACATCCGGATAGTCCGCAAAATCCTGGCAGGTCACTTCATGCTGGGCAATATGGAAATCATAATTAAGCATCACCTTCATCTGAGGGCGATCCATAGGCTGCGCCTTTTCAGAATCAGTACCAAGAATCACACCATCCTTGGGAGCAGGCATTAAAATAAAGCCCTCTAGGTCCTTCCCCGAAGAAGACGGTGCGGAAGATTCCGAATCGCTACAGGCAGCAAGCAATAGCAGGAAAAGGCCCAGAAGAAATTTCATAAGATTACGGATCCAGTTCCTTCATCAGCAGGGAATCCAGACGTTCAGCCACCTTCACTGCACCTTGCAAGCCCAAGTGATCCTCATTGGAGAAGTCTTCATACACATAATCGTTCACGCCATCCTTGTATTCGTCAAAGATGATGAAATTGCCATATTCTTCCTGCAGGGATTTCATGTCATCCTGGATTTCTTTGGTGTGATCCAAGGTAAGGCCATAACGGCCCCATACGTTTTTCTTGACGTAATAGGGAGACTGAGGGAACACTGCGCCAATCACGAGAATGCCCTTTTCCTTTGCGGCCTTCAGAATTGCAACTAGCTTTTCGCGATTGTATGCATAGGCATCGGGATTATTGCGATACCAATTCACATCCCAGGAAACTTCCGGATTTTCATCCACCCAGCCTTCAGATTCAGAATGGTACAAGCCATTGTTATAGCCAAAGGTATAGGATTCCTCATCATCCGGAGTCATGGCGCTGCGAGTCAAGTTCAGCATGCTCTTGGGAACTCCATCCTTCCAGAAGTCATGATTTTCGTCATAACGATATCCAGGAATATCGCCAAACCAAGCCTTCCAATTTTCATCCTTCACAAACCAGCGATCGTAATCTAGAGTGATCACAACAGCCTTCAGTTTCGGCATTAAGGGCAAGATATAATTAGACACAAAGAAGTTCGTCGCAGTAAGATCTTCTGCGGAATAAGCCAGATTGATGGTAAAGTGAGAGGTCACCGCAGTTGGATCCAAGCCAGAGAAGGAACGAGAAGAACCTATGACGGCCACTTCCGTTACTTCACGATACTGCCAGAAATACTCCATCTTGATTTTCATAATGCGAGTGGTAATATCCGAGGTGGCAGTCATGTACACGCCCGCACTATCCAGATTCAGGAATTTTTCATCTTCCGGAAGATTCACGTTCAATACACGTAAGCAAGGATCCCAAAGTTCATCACCCTTTACCAGGTCGGTTACGGAACTATCCTGCAAGTCAATCAATACAAGCTTTGTATGGCTACCGTTCACGTCATAGACAGAGGCTACAGCAAGATTCTTACCGTTAATCCATTCCGTATGGTCAAAAGCGAGATCACCAGGAGCACCAACACTCTGAAGAAGGTTACCAGTACTATCAGCAACGAACATCCGTTCGTGAACGCCATAGTCCTTCCCCACGAATTCACGACCAGGACCATTCCTCTTCGCGAAATCCAGGAACAGGGTTCGTTTGGTTCCATCCTGAGAAAGGGAGGCGTTACAAGCCTGAACGCTGTCAAACCAGACGGTATCCGTGTAGGATTCCTCATGTTGAATACGTGCCCTCAGGATGCGAGCGCCAGTAACAGCAAGCTTTCCATCGGGAGAAACGCCCCCGTGGTAGTTTCCGTCAAAAAGCTTTTCGGGAGTACCAAATTTTCCACCAGAGAATGGCACCTGCCAGGTGCTTGTGGTCTTGAAGAATTCAGAATCCGTATTCACGTCAGCGGTAGTCACGTAGACAATGACCGTATCTCCGGCGTCCGTCACCTGAAAGCGGGGAATTGCAGCAGATTCCACATCCAGCTTCACCAAGTCGGTACCAGCCAGATTGAGGCGACGAACATACAGTTCAGATTTGCCGGAAATACCTTCCCCACCTGTGGAGAATGCGACCCACTCCCCGTCGGGAGAAATATCCGGATGGCGCACCTTGATGCCCAGAGAATCCTTGATTTCCTTCACCGTAAAGGAACTTTCATTAAAATTCATGTAGACCAAATTGTCGGTCAGACGGTTCACAAAGGCCATCTTTGCACGGAGGGTTCCCAGCTTTTTCTTGAGGGTAGAGGCCTTTACCAGAGACTTCATAATAGAAGAGGATGTGGAACCATCGGCAGCCATCCAGACCGGCTTCTCAATTTTACCGAAGGCGATACGGCCGCCCACATAGTTATCCCTGTTTTTGGAAATCACCGTATAGGTGTCTAAACGGGAATGAAGATTCGTGCGGGCCACACTATGCTTGAAGCTACCGCCCTTAAGGACTCGTTCCCCAAGGGAGCCGCCATCGGGAGCGCCTACAAAATTCGTAACGGTAGTATCCTTGAAATAGCCAAGCCAATCGCTTACCCATTCAGCAAGGTTACCCGCCATATCACAAATACCCAGATTGTTCCTTGCCTTGGAACAAACATCATGAGCCTGTTCACCGGAATTGGTCAAATTCCAGCCATCAGAAACATCCCAGCCATGGGAGGCTGCAAAAATCCATTCCGCTTCCGTAGGCAGTCGATATCCATCCACTTCGGGATTGAACACGAAGTTTTCAAAGCCATTCACATGATGAAGACTATCATAATCCACTGCAGTGAATGTATAAACTGTATCGTAGCCTTCCAGCTTAGAGCGGTTATTGGCATACATGACCATGTCACCAAAGGTCACATTGGCAATGGGAAGATTTTCGCAACCAGGAGCAGGTTCGCCGCCCATCACCGAAGCATATTCGGCCTGAGTCACTTCGTGTTCGCCAATGGAGAAGTCATAATCAAACTTAACCTTCATCGCAGGCATTTCTTTCTTGTTGGCATTGACCTTATTGGTGCCTACGTATGTATAGTGCCCTGCAGACTGAATATGGATAAGTCCCTCATGGGCTTCATCCTTTCCATACTCCACTTCAGAAACATCATAATCGTCCTGATACATCGGATTGGCATCGTGATGGGTACAGGAAACAGTGAACGCCGCCAGACCTAGCGCCCCCGCATATTTTGCAAATTTACCCATCATTACTTGCCCCCGATTTTATTGAGAACCGTATCAATTCGTGCTGTAACCTGGTAAGCGCCCTTGCTATTCAAGTGGTCATAGTCATAAGCAAGACTATCCCCATAATCATGGTCACCCATCAGATTTTCATCCAGCAGGTAGAAATTGGAATAATCCTTTTCCATGTCACGAAGCATTTCGATGGTCTTCAGGGCGTGAGATCTACGCATGCCATGTCGACCGAAAGAACCCGTCTTCTTGTAATAGGGACTCTGTGGGAAAATCACGCCCAACACAGAAACACCCTTTTCATTTGCTTTCTCAATAATTTCAGTCAGCTGGGAAATGGCATTCTTGATGAAATTGGAATTGTCACTCCAGGTAGAATCGGCCACCAGAGCGATACCTTCCCTCCAGGAACGGGTATCGTCATCATATTCCATCCAGCCATTCTTCTGGCTAATAAAGCGAAGATGGCTACTTTCCTGAATGTAGCGGCTGCTCAGCTTTTTCAGCAATTCATGGCCTTCTTCCACCCAGAAATTATGATGGGCATCGTAGAACAGTCCCGGAACGCTCCCTAAATTCTGGCTGATATTTTCGCCAGGGACTTCGCCCCACAAATCCATATCGATGCCGACCACAAGGAACTTCAGTTTCTTGCAGTGATTCAAGGCGTAATTCACTGCAAAATAGCGGGACACATCCATATCGGACGGGATGGTTGCCATATTGAAGGAGGCTCCATAGGAAATGCGATTCGAGATAAAGCCTAGGCTCATACGGGAGGAACCTAATGCGACCACCTTCAAGTAGTCGCACTTATTCCAGAACACATTCATCTTGGATGCAATCAGTTTGGAATCCACACCTTCGTAATAAACAGCTGCACTATCACGGTCCAATTCATTCAATCTTTCGTCGTCAATGAGGGAGCCTTTTTCCACCCAGAAAGAAGGATGCCAAACTTCGGTGCCTTCAATCAGATCCGTAACGGAGCTATCCAGCAGATTCACCAGGGCAATTTTTTCATGAGCCCCGTTGTTAGTGGTAAGGCTAGTAACAATAAAGGGCTGGTATCTGGATTTCACCGTCATGTAACCGCCCAAAGCCCATTCCGTATGGTCAAAGGTATAACCCTTGGGAGCAGCCACAGAATGAATCAGCTTGCCCGTACTATCCGCAATCAGGATGTATTCATGCCTGGAATAGGACTGACCAACAAATTCCTCGCCTGTTTTACTAGCAAAGTCAAGGAACAAAGTACGCTTACTGCTATCCTTAGCTAGGGAGGCGTTGCAGGCCTGTTCCTCATTGTACCAAATCGTATCCAGAGCGGAACCATCCATCACCGTGCTAGAAGAATCGGAATCCGCAATCCTTGCACGAAGACGTCTTGCACCAGAAACGGCCAGACGATTATCGTAGCTGATTCCCCCATGATAGGCTCCATCGAAAAGTTTTTCCGGAGTTCCAAAATGGTAATTGCTGAAAGGAACCTGCCAAGTGCTCCAACTCTTAAAGTTTCCATCGCTAGTGTTATCCCCCGCGTTGGTAACGTATACGATTACCGTGTCCCCGTCTTCGGTCACGCGCCAGCGAGGAATGGCAGCATTCTTGACATCCAGCTTGACCAGGCTATCTCCGTTAACAGCCAACTGTCTCACATAAACGGAGGAAGGGCCGTCAATACCTTCTGAACCTGTGGAGAAAGCAACCAGACTTCCATCGGGAGAAATATCCGGGTGGAAGCAGTTCAAGGTATCCTTGATTTCAATAGCCATCTGGGGTGCATAAGAATAGTCCACGAAGGCGAGATTGCGAGTCAATTCATTACGGAACACCAGCTTGGAGCGAATGGTACCTACTAGGGAACGAATGGCGCGAACGCTAATCTTGGGAATCAGTCGATCTTCCACGGAGACACCATCATTGCTTAACCACATGGCATTGGGAATGCGACCGAATGCAAGACGGAATCCAACATAAACGGAGTGCGTATTGGAAACCACGTCATAGGTATCCCCCCTACTATGGAAATTGGTGTATTCCTTAGGCGTAGTAAAGCCTCCCCCCTTCACCACACGCGTTCCAGAAAGAGCACCATCAGGACCACCAGCATAATCAAAGACAACGGTATCCTTATAGAAGCCAAGCCAGTCATTCATCCATTCCATGGCGTTACCAGCCATATCACAGAAGCCATCACGATTTTCACCAATGGAGCAAACATTATGAACTCGGCTCATGGCATTCTCCATGGTCCAGGCCTTTTCCACATCCCAATCCTGGCTTGCTACCAACATCCATTCGGCTTCCGTAGGCAAACGGTACGCATCTACTTCCGGAGAAAACACGAGAGCTTCCATGCCCGAGCATCTTCCATCCACATTGATCTGGGCAGAGGTATAGGTATAGGCAGTATCATAGCCTTCTGCCTTACTACGGGCATTGGCATAAAGGATGGCATCATAGTAGGTCAAGTCCGTCACAGGCAGGCTATCGCCAATGGCATCTGCAAAAAAGCCCCAGTTTTCAGAGGTGTACTTCCGGAACTCGCCCAAAGTCACTTCGTGTTTACCCAAGGAGAAATCATAATCAAAACGAACACCCATCTTAGGCTTTTCGTTAAAGATGGCTGTCGCTCCTTTGGCACCCAAAGTCACGTAGGCGTCTTTCGCATGGACATAAATCAAACCGTCATGAGAAGAATCCTCATCAAGGTCCACCCTTGTCGAACGAATCGCATAGTCATCGGAATGGGTACAAGCGCACATCCAGACTAAGCACCAAAGCAAAAGTTTCCACAGTTTCATCATTTACCTATTTTTCTAACCCCTGAAGAACGGAATCAAGCCTTGCAGTTATCTGTACCGCCCCCTTATCGCAGAGGTGATCGAAGTCCACAGCCATTTCGTCTCCATAATCATGATCACCCATCTTATTTTCGTCCATCAGAACAAAATGCGGATAGGTCTTTGAAAGTCCACCAATCTTTTCAATCAGTTTCTTTGCGACACTTCTGCGAAGGCCGTAGCGACCGAAAGCTCCCGTATTGGCATAAGCGGGACTTTGGGGGAAAATAATTCCCACAACAGAAATACCACGTTCCTCACATTCCTTAAGAATCCCCTCCAAGGTTTCTAGGGAATTTTCCAGGCAATCGTCTTTATCCGAGAATGTGCTGTCCACTTCAATTTCGGGAACCTTGCCCCATGAACCACACAGAGTTCCCAAGTAACGCCCTCTGTCAAAAGTATAGACCAGAGCGTCCTCTGTGCCGAGAGATTTTTCCGTTACCTGGAGTAACCCAGCAGGAATACCATCCTTCCAGTAATCATGATTTTCATCATAGACGTAGCCAGGATATTTCTTCACATCCTTCACAAAGAAATTATCGCCCTTTTGACCATCAACTTTCCACCAGAAATCCATATCCAGCGAGATGACAACATATTTCAAATTTTTCAAATGATTGAAAATGTACTTGTCCAGGAAATCACGAGTGGAGTATAAGGAATTGGGCGTGTGGGCGAAATTCACCCCGAAGAATTCCTTACTTAAAAGCCTTGGACTGATGGAATACAAGGGACGGGAAGAACCGAGAATGGCAACATTTGCACTATCTGCATAACGCCACAGCAGTTCCATATTGTAGCGCATGAGAACAGAGGCCCATCCATCGTTTTCATTTAGGTACACGCCGGCACTATCACGATCCAGCTCGGACTCCTCGTAAAAATCACTTTCTTCCGTCCAAAATGCGGGGTGCCATAATTCACTTCCTTCAGCCAACGCCATCACAGAATCCGTAGACATATCCACCAGGACAATCTTTTCATGAACGCCATTGTAGTTGGTCAAGGAAGCCACGGCTCTATTTCCCGTAGCCCACTCGGTATGGTCAAATGCAAAATTGTCGGGAGCAGAAACATATTTAATCTCGCTTCCCGTACTATCCACCACCAGGATACGTTCATGAACGCCGTATCCTTCAATGTTGTTTTCCTTATCCCTCTTGCGGCCAAAATCCAGGAACAGAGTTCTCTTGCTGTCATCCTTGGAAAGACTTACGTTACAAGCCTGTTCGCTGTTGTACCAGACGGAATCCACCACACCGTCATCCGTAACCGTGCGAGTGCGAAGCAGGCGGGATCCTGTAACGGCGAGACGATCATCTGCGGAAACGCCCCCGTGGTAAGCGCCATCGAATAGCTTATGAGGTCTTCCGAACATTCCATCGGAGAAAGAAACCTCCCAGGTGCTTTGACCAGAGAAGACATTCTTATCCGAATTATCGCCGGCATTGGTCACATAAACAAGGACCGTGTCGCCATCAGGTGTAACTCTCCAGCGGGGAATTGCAGCCCTTTCGGCATTCAGCTTAACTAAATCCGTACCAGCGTAATTCAACCTGCGGACATAAACATTAGACTGGGCGTCCACACCTTCAATACTCGTACAGAACGCTACCCACTGGCCATTAGGGGAAATATCTGGATGATATACGGTAAGGGTGTCCGCAATTTCAAAAACCTTGGAACCGAGAGAGTAATCGATAAATTCCAGATTTCCAGTAATATGATTCCGGAACGCAAGCTTAGCCTGCATGGTCCCCAGATGTTTCTTCATGGCAAAGGAATTCACCAGAGACACCGTATTAGATGTCGACACAGAATTGCCGTTCATCCAAGTAGGATCAGGAATCGCCCCATAAGCCAGGCGGAAGCCCACGTAATCCGCATGAGTTGCAGAGGTAACCACATAGTCATCTCCACGGCGGTATGCCATTGCGGTTTCCTTGTTCAGCTTAAAGCTACTGCCCTTTAACACGCGCTGGCCCAAGCCATCCGCCTGAGGGGCGCCCATAAAATTGGATACCGTCGTATCGGAGAAATTCCCAAGCCAGCCGTACACGAATTCCTTTACGTTCCCCTCCAGATCACAGAAGTGCAAGGAATCAGAAACAAAGCCGCAAACCGAATGAGACCGATAGTCAGAATTTTCAGCATTCCAGCTATTGTCCGGATTCCAGCGAATCTGAGCGGCAGCCATCCATTCCGCTTCCGTAGGCAGGCGGAATGCATCCACCCCCGTACGCAGGGAAAGGCCGGTCATATTACTGCAATGTCCCTCACCATCCAGGGATATGGATTGATAGGAGTATGCGGTATCCATTCCTTCCGCAACACTTTTCGCATTGGCAAAAAGGATGATATCGTAATAGGTCACATTAGCCGCAGGGAGGTTATCCTCCTCGCAATCCACCTTCGTGATCAACCCTTCTGGAAGATTAGCCTTCCCCATGATTTCGTTAAACTCACCACAGGTAACCTCGCTTCGGCCAAGAGCAAAATCATAGTCAAAGGTCACCTTCATTTTGGGGCGTTCATTATCCTTGGCGGTGGAATCATTGGTCCCCAGGACCACAGATTTACCTACGGCCTTCACCTGGATATAGCCAGGAATATCGGAAGCATGAACAGAAACTTCGTCTGCCTTGGAGGAGGACGAATCATCGGAGCAGCTACTGAGCAGAGCTGCCAAAATAGAGGCAAACAGTGCTTTGCACTTCATCGGCCCTAAAATAGCAATTTAGCGTTGTTTCGCTACGTTCTGATTGGCTGAAATGCCCGGGAATTCAGGGAAAAATTCTTCTGCAAGACGGTACCACTTGAGCGCCTTGGATGCATCCTCTTTCAGGTAGAGATTTCCCACATCGAAAGCGGCGAGACCAACCAATTGGCGAGCCTCCAGAGGCTTGAATTCCAACCCCGTCCAAGGTCCCGCTTTATATTTCTGGCGGTATTCTTCATCCGTGTAAGAATACCCCCTGCGATTGGGTTCCAGATTGACTTTCGAAACATTTTCTGGAGAACCATACTGCAGGAAAACATGGCCTGGCAAGAGTACTGCGTGAAGGTTGATATTACGAACCTCGGCCACCATCAAGGCAAGCCAAGCAAGGCCCACACATCCGGATTTTTTATTCTGCAAAACAGACAACGGGAAAATGACTTCTTGAGAGGAAGAAGCATTCGCTGCCCCCGCAAAATCTATAGTCCAGTATTCCCACAAAAGAGATTTCAAGGAACCCAGAGTATCGCTCGTTACAGACAAAGTAGAATCGTAATAACGAAGGCCTTCGTTCCAGTCCTGCAAGTTGTCAACGCAAGAGATTTCCTTACCCTCAATAGAGCAAGCCATCTCCACATAGCTTAAGTCTCCCCCACGACCACCCCACAGGAAAAAAAGTCCTACGGCGCCAACCGCAAGAAACGCAATCACCGCAAAAGCATTCAAGACAGCCCGTGTTTTAGACTTTTCCATACGTTATTTTAAAACAATAAAGGAGCAAAGCGACGTCCTTGTTTTCGCAGGAATATCAGCCCCGAAGCAAAGACGTTCTAGCGAAGTCATTCCTATCCAGAAATTTCCTCACGTTCTTAGTTCGCGCATTCTGAAGCTAGACCGTTTCAGCGAAGGGGACTGATGTTCCGGAGAAAACAATAAAGGAGCGAAGCGACGTCCTTGTTTTCGCAGGAATATCAGCCCCGAAGCGTCCCAACGTCTAGCGAAGTGCGTCCCATTCCATCGGAGATTGCCAGAGGTCTCTTGCGGTCATCATATAGACAACAAGTCTCTTGCTCTGCATATCCTTCTTCATCTTCATCATGCGGCTACGAACACCGGGGCCGCCGCCCCAGCTGGTAAGAACCTGCACGTCCAAGCCAGTTGCATAAGCCAGCAAGGAACCCGGGCCACCGCTCTTCTGATCCACACTTTCAAAGACACCCGTAAAGGAATCCCCCATCAAGAGTATCGGAGCATTCTTGCCGCCCTTATAGGTTTCCGTACCGCGATAGACTTTCATCACGTTCAAGTTATCCGCAGGATACTTAGACTTTTCCGCATCCGGCAAATGAGCCACCAGGTCCCCCTCACGAAGAGTTTGAGTTTCCTGAAGGTTCAGGCTACCAGGCTGTGCGCCGGATTCCGCATACCAGCTATACTGCGTCACACGACCAGCAAGAAGTTCCATAGCGGCAAGCTCACCAGGCAAAGCCCAGTGGGTATCATAACGCTGGAAACTGTAATGAGGCGGTTCATCGCCGGCCTTGGCAGCCATCAAGGCAGGATAAATATCCAGCACGTCAATACCCGCTTCCAGAAGTTCCTGGGTGAAAGCGCGACCTTCAGGATTGACACACAGATCCGCAGCTGTACCCGGCACAATCTTCTCGCCGTAGATTTCTTCCTTCACGGGAACAGGAACAACCAGCAGCTGGATACCCAGAGAGTCCAGATAGTTTTTCAATTCCACCATACGGGGCAGCGGATTGTGGAGGGAATCCTGCTTGCTAATCTTGTCTGCCAGCAAGTAATTGGCGTTGCGACGGAACCAGAGGAAACCACCATCCACCTTATTGCCCTTGGCATCCACTTCCGCCCAGGCGTTCTGTTCCTTGGGAAGCTTAGCCATCTGAGCGGACAAAGACTTACGGAACGCAGCCGTAGCGGCATTGGCCGGGCAAGAGCCCTTGACGGAATTCAAAGTTTCAAGACGGAACGTGGAGCTGGTATCCAAGTGACGATCCACAGGAATCACTTCACCGTTAGCCATCAGGGAATCCGCAATTCTCTTTGCACGAATATCTTCATCCGTCATGCGGAACAAGGGCGTTTCAAAGCCAATCCACATGGGAGTGCCCATAGGATTACCGCGCATCACCGCAAAAGGCCTGCCGTTTTCCCAGGGAGCCCCAGCAGTATGAGGTTCCAGGTCCGTATTCAAAGTGGGATACCAGTAAGAAGAAAGGGTACGAGCCCAGTTCATGGCATCGTCAGAATTCATTTCACCCGTCAGGTAGTAGTTGAGGATTTCCCCCACTTCTCCTGTAGAAGTAAACTTCAACTTTCCGTAAAACGCGCTACGGCCAGTCCATTGGGCAGGCATCACTTCTACCCACCAGTCAATGGCGTTGGATCCTGCTTTTGCATTGGAAGAAGGAACACCCCACAGGCGAGTGACACTCTGGAACGCTCGGAAAACCTCTGGCTCCTGCCACTTGACGGCTTCCACTCCGTTCAACAAGACCGATAGAGAATCCGATCCAGTCTGGGAGTACAGTAATTTCGCAAAGGGTTCCCAAGCAATCGGTTCCACACCAGAAACAGCATTAGGTTCATAGCCAGAAAGGGAGTCCAACATAGGGAACGGATAGTTTTCCATCTTGGTTCCAGCCATCACACCCTTGTATCCTTCCGGAACATCTTCCTTGCCGGCCATACGGATCGGGTTATTGAAGTAAGCCGCAAAATCAAGAGCAGCCATAGTAGGTTTATCCACCACGCGAATCTGCTTATCCGCAGAAATCACCTTCATTTCAAAAACGGTTACTGCCTTGGGAGCCACATAACGGGGCAAATCAGCAGGAACACCGCTCTCGGCCCTAGCCTCGGCAACTGCAGGAGGAACAGAGTTATCCGCAGACTTGCTTCCAGCGCAGGCTACAAGACCAAAAGAAAGAGCCGATGCAGTTAACGCGGCACCGACCTTAAAACAATTTGCTTTAAAATTTTTCATATTCACGTAAGAATATATAAAAACCTTTCGCTTATCGCGGTAACACATTTGCTAATTAGGGTGTTATAGTAAAAGGAGAATTTTTATATTTCCTCGCGAAAAAAAGGAGCGCACATGGTCGCACAAGGTGAACACAACAAATGGATTGCTCTCGCCCTTTGCATTTTGCTGGGCTATCTCGGTCTCCATCGTTTTTACGAAGGAAAAATCTGGACCGGAATCCTGTGGCTCTGCACCGGCGGTCTTTGCGGCGTAGGCATCGTCATTGACGCCATCCTGATTGTTCTGAAACCGGAAAAATACTAACCGAATTATTTCCATGAAAAAGCTTTTCGTTATCGCAACAGGCAGCGCAGGCAAGATCCGCGACTTCGCCCATATTCTCGGAACTGAAAACAAGGAATTCAAAACCCTGAAGGACATCGGATTCGATGGAGACATCGTGGAAGATGGAAATTCCTTTGCGGCAAACGCAATCATTAAATCCAGCGTTACCGCCCAATGGCTCGCCGCCCGCGGTATCGAGGCAACCGTTCTTGCGGATGACTCCGGCCTGGAAGTTTTCGCCCTGAATGGCGAACCGGGAATTTACAGCGCCCGTTACGCCGGCGGTCACGGCAATGACAACGCCAATAACGATAAGCTCATGGCCAAGCTGGAAGGAATCGAAGATCGTGCCGCCCGTTATTTTTGCGCCCTGTCCTATCAGCAAGTAATTCCCGGTACAGACGGAAAACTGATGGTAACTGACCCCCAGATTTTCGAAGGGGAATGCCGCGGTAACATCAACTACGCTCCCGTAGGTGACATGGGTTTCGGCTACGACCCCCTCTTCGTTCCCAACGGCGAAACAAGAACCTTCGCCCAGATGGAACTGGAAGAAAAGAAAGTCATCAGCCACCGAGGCAACGCCATCAGAGCCCTGAAAGCAGCATTATCTAAGAATTAGGGTACAGGGTACAGGGTATAGGATTTAGAGACTAGAAACTAGAAATCAGAGACTAGTGGTTCGACGAAAAAGAACGTCTCTTAATGAAAAAAAGGAGTAACATTCCGAGGCGTCAGCACTTGCATCTTGCAGCCCTAGCCCCTAGACCCTAGCCCCTTAAAGCCCTTGCATCTTACTTAGTATCCGTACTACCGGCGTTCAGCTTAATGTCGGGCAAATCACGTACATAGATGGAGAAGCTCCATCCCGCGGCAGGTCCCGTAGGAGTCCAAGTGAAGTCCAGCTGCCAGCAGTGCAACACTCGATTGAAGGTGAACTCATGAGACACGAAGCGCCCTTCATTGTAGTTATAGCGGGTGCTATAAGTCATTTCCCAGTTGCGGGTGGGCTGCAGACTTGCGGAAATACCCGTAGAATGAGTCACCTTATCCTGGAACAAATCGCGAGCCACACGGCTGCTACTAAAGCTATAGCTGTAATCCAGACCGAAGGACCACTTCAAGGTTTCGTACTTACCCATCTGGGAAGGTAAACCGCCATTGAACTGTCCACTCCAACTAAAGCGTTTGGAGAAGTCATAACCCCAGTAAGTCAGCTCAGGAACCTGTACCTTATTAGGTTCTTCCGTATACTTGTGGTAGAAACTGTGACGGGTATTAATCGTAAACAGATAGTCCGGCAAAATCTGGAAACCGAAGGAAGAGGTAATGTCGGAGAACCGCAGGGAATCTGCTGCAAAATTGTAGGACAAGCTGTGGCGAGTCGTGAACAGACGACGATTGCCGTACTGATCCTCCACGGCCTTCGCCGTATCGCCCTTGGTAGTATCCGGCTTGTAGCCCGCCACCTTCAGGTACTTAATATCAAAGTCATTGTTCAACCCAAAGCCCACCGTCTTTTGTTTAGTCTGATAGAAGCTCTGTCCCAAGTAAGGATGGGGCGCAAAGCTTTTCACCGTATCAATTTCAGGGGCGTAGGTATAGGAAATCTTAGGCGAAAGCACATGACGAATACCCGTAAAGCGGCCTATTTCAGGAACCCAGATTCCGTACAGTTTCGTATCCGCAGAAATACTATAGTTATGATTATAGGCGAACTGCCCGTAGTTATCGTGTTCCGGATCCAGCAGCATGCGCTTGCGATACTTCAGGGAATCTTCCGGATTAATCCATTGCGTTCCCGTCCAATAACCTGCAAAAGATGCCCTCGGGGTAATGTTAATCACATCAAACAGGGAACCAGAATAATCCAGGGAGAAATTACCTGTATAACCCACATACTGGGCCGTCGTATCCTTATCATTCAAGGAATCCAGAGCACGAACCGTAGTATAGTTAAAGCGGTTACTAAAGCTATAGTTCAGCTTCTCCAAATAATTCATGAAGGAATTGTCGTCACGGGCAACGTCGTCTTCGTCCAGTTCAAAATCAAAGAGAGGGCCGCTCATGCTGTACTGGATATCAGGAATGCTACGTTCCATGCGGTCTGTCACCAGGTTGTGATCCTGACTTGCCTTTACCGTAAGGCTCTTGTTATTTCCGAAACGGCCGGAGTAGGTCAAGGCAGCTTTAGCCTGCTGGTCCAGGATGGTTTCTGCATCCAGGGCATTGTCCTTACGGACCTTGGAACTACTGACGAAAGAACCACTACCGCTTAAGGTATGTTTCCCGTCGGGAGTCAAATTCTGCTTGTGATTAAAACGAATGTCATAGCCGCTATTACCCAGATCAAATTCTTGCAGATAGGCTGTGTAGGAAATGTTTCCATCTAGCAAGTAGCGCTTCTTATAGCGGATTTCACCCGTTACCGTGGAGCGTTCAAATCGAGCTTCTTCGCCTTCAATCAGGTCACCCTTCAAGGTAGCATCCCAATAATCGTTCGCCGCATAATAGAAGCCCAAGTTACTCATGTAGTAACCTTGCTTCTGGTCACCACCGAACTTCGGCGTCAAAAGACCTGACTTACGACCGCTCTTCAAGGGAGCCACAATCATGGGAAGCACGGCCACAGGAACATCTGCAATATTCAGCACCACGGGTCTTGCGGTAATGGTTTCCTTGGGCTTCACCACCATACGGCGGCCGTAGAAATAGAAATGCTGATGCGTGGAATCGTTACAGGTACTAAAGTCGCCACGAGCAATCTGGATACGCTGATCCGGCAGACGGCGGACTTCCATACCATTCAACTGCTGGTTATCCTGGTAAGTAGTGGCGTAATAGATTTCGCCAATCTTACTCTTCATGTTGTACTTCAGGCGCATACCCGACAAGGACGGGTTCTTGGATTCCCTCAGGATAGGATCCCCCGCAGCCGCAAGGACGCTATTCTTCTGGTCGAACCAGATGGTATCTGCATCCAGCGTTGCCGTACGATACTTCAGCTGGGCGGTATTGTTCAAGTTGAAAGTGGAGTTCTCTACATCATACTCCAGATCCACAGCACGATATTCCACCGTATCCGTACTCGTAGTATCATTCATCCAGTCCACTTCGGTGGTATCTTCTTCTACGTCTTCCTGCACTTCCAGCTCAAAGCGAGTCATCTCCTGTCCGAATACGGAAGGAGCCGCAAAGGCCATTATAAACACGAAAACGGCCCAAAGAAGACTATGGGTTCTAGATAAAATCACGTTGAGGCGAAAAATAGATAAAACGAGTCCGCAAGATTACAAGGTTCTGAATAAAAAGGGCGTTCAACACAAAAAATAACCTGCAGTATATCACTGCAGGCTATTCAATTACTTTGTTCTAACGAACGATCTGAGTTACTTCAATACAGCATTCTTGCCGCTGAAGGTGCCGTTATGTTCGATAGTGACCATATAACGACCGCTGGGAACATTTTCGGAATTCCAGCCAAGAGTGTTGAAGCCAGCCTGAGCGTTGTCAGCACGGAGGGTAGCAACCTGTTCGCCATCAGCATTCATGATGGTAATGATTGCGGGACCGGCAGACTTCAGTTCAAAGCTAACTGCCTTACGGCTAAAGCCCTTGAGAGTAGCGGAACTAACCTTAGCAACGTTCTGAGACGGAGCCTTGGGAGCAAATTCATCAGCCTTTTCAATGTAGATGCCGTTCAGACCAGCAGCATTGACAGTGCCTTCAGAAACACGCTGACCGTGCTTCAACACGGCGACCAGCTGCTTTTCACTCTTGGCGCTGGCGTAGGTTTCCAGTTCCTGAGCATTAAATTCAGTCTTGTCACCATACCAGGCTTCCACGCCTTCGCTTTCAAGATCCTTCACGGTAATCTGGGCGCGGCGAATAACGGTAGACATGGTGTCAGCACCGCTAACGAAAGTTACTTCCAGGGGCTTGTTCACCTGACCACGGAGCTGTTCCTTGGAGAATTCAATATTCTGGCCCTTCAGGCTCACACCATCCACAGCGATGATGACGTCACCAGCCTGGATTTTGGTATCAGCAGCGGGAGTATTCGGAATAACTTCGGCAACCTTGACGCCATTACGAATCTGATAGATGGTAACGCCGATGCCACCAAAAGCTTCATCAGCCATTGCAGGAGCTGCAACCAGAGCAGCAAGCAGAGATGCCTTAATCAAACGCTTCATGTGATTCTCCTTGAATAAATCTTCTATTGGAAATATACATCATTTTGAACAAAACGTGACGGACAAGGGCGTCTTTACCCTCAATTACTCCATCATTACGTCTTCTTCTTCCCCATCATCGTAATCTTCCAGAGTTTTTTCTCCAGGAACGATGACCAAGCCCAATGTCACGGGTTCGCCCTTCATATTGATATAGGCTTCCAGGTACAGGGAGGAAGACAGGCGCAGAAGGCGCAAATCCAGCATGGTCCCGCCCTTGTGGATGCTCTTGGGATTCAAATTGAAGAACAGGAACTTCTTGTTGATGTATTCAAAACGGTCCTGCTCGTAATTGATAGACCATTTGGAATCGCCGTCGTTTTCCTGACGGTAGAGGCATTCATCATGGTCAATATCACATTCAAAGCTGGCGCTTTCCTGATATTTCTTGTTCCATTCGCGGCTGAAGGAACAGGACTGAATGCGACCACCACCATTACGCTGTTTATTCAGCTGGTCATTGATCACCACATAGTCCATCTTCATGTTCTTCACCTGATTGTACACGTCCATCAAGATAATGTAGGCTTCAATATTCTTAGGGCACTTGCCGGAAAGATTCACATCCTCATGAGCTTTCAGCAAAGTCTGCTGGAGGTCCACATCGATGGCATCAGGAATCTCGCTTTCGGCAATCTTATCCAGAACCTTCTTGGGAGGAATGACCACCACCTTGTCGCCCTTCTTGACGGCAAAGCCCATCTGGTCGCGGATGTAGTCCAGGCACTGCTGAACGTGGATATGGACCGTGTTGGAAGCGGCAGACACGAAGTCCACACCAATACGCACATTCCATTCACCGGCGGTACTTCCATTCTTGTCCAAATCGCAGAAGGGTTCTTCACGAATACCATCCACAAAGATGACCTTGGCATTCAGCTTGGTCACCAGGGATTCATCCTTCTTCATGACGCCACCCAGGCTCCAGAAGTTGGGATTCATGCGAAGGACTTCTTCAAAGGCCTTGTCGCCATCCAAAGCCGGAAGCAAGGAATCATTACGAGCATTCTTTTCCTGCATGAGCTCAGAATACTCGGTAGTAACCGTCATGTTGCTAAACCCATTACGTTCCGCCACAGGAGGCATGGCAAACACGGACGCCACAAACAAGGCGCAATGGACAAGGAACACAGCAAAAGACAAGTGCAAGTTTTTCATAGAAACGTCCTTATGCTTTCCGCAATTTTTTCACCAGGAAGTGAAGAGCATATACCAGCACACCGCAAGCGATGATCGTTGGGCCCACCACAAGATTAAACTGACAAGCCAATAAAAGGCCTGCAATCACAAGTACCAAGGAAACAATCACGGAAATAAAAATCATCTGGGTCAAACTTTTGGAATAGCATTCTGCAATGTATGCGGGAATGGTCAAAAGCGCAATCACCAAAATCATACCCACCGCCTGAACCGCAATCACCACCGTAAGGGCAATGAGGGCGATAAGAGTCATGTAGTAAGCCAACACAGGCATTCCCTGCACGCGGGCAAATTCCGGATCGTAGGAAATAGCCAGGAACTTACGGAACTTGGCTATGACCGCCACCAAGATAACCACCAGTAAGGCGCCCATCCAATAAAGCAAATCCGTCGGAACCGTAAGCAAGCTACCGAACAGGAAACTCATCATCTCCCCGTTGTAGCCGGGAGTCATGTCCGTAAGGATGACACCAAGAGCCATACCGCCAGCCCAGATAATACCAATAAAGGTATCGGACTTCTTGCGGTCACGCCATGTCAAAATGCCCATGAGCATGGCGCAGACAACAGCAAAACCCAGAGAACCCAGCATGGGAGAAAAGCCCAGCAAAGCAGCGAGACCGACCCCACCGAAGGACGCATGAGCCACACCACCAGATAGGGACGTGAGGCGGTTCACCACCACAAAGGTTCCCATGACGCCACAAGCAATAGCCACCAGTACGGAGGCCACCAGGGCGTTCTGCATAAATTCCATGGACAGAAGATCGAGCATTTGACTTACGAGTTATGACTTACGAGTTATGAATTATGAATTATGAGTTACGAGTTCGGGCAGGATGGTTGTTAGGTGGAGTAAACTTGGTACGTAGAAATTTACCCAGCTGGGGACATCGGGAATGGGATTTACCAAGATCGTAGTCCAACCGCGTCGATGGGCGGGTTCCAGATTACGTACGGAATCTTCCAAAAGCACGATATGGGAAGGATTTGCCGGCATTCCATTCATGAAAAATTCTTCGGGAACGCGCTTGGCCAGATATGCCTCCACCTTGTCGTAGGCGCTTTCGTGAGGCTTACCCACCCAGTCCATCTGCTTTAAGTCAAATACATCTTCGAAGCAGTCACGGACACCCATATGTTCCATACCAGCTTCGCTCCAGTCCCTACGTCCATTGGTAAACACAAAACGATGTCCTTCAAGACCCATAATCAAGTTGCGCTTTGCGGGAGAGGCCTTAGGATACTGGAGAAATTCCGGCTGATGAATGAAATCGAAAAAGTCGTCAGGCTTTACCCCATGCATAGCCTGAAGGCCAGCTAGAGTTGTTCCGAAACGCTGCAAATAATCCTTGCGGATCTGATGTGCAGTTTCGTAATCCACCCCAGTTGCATTCTGCACGGACTTTGAAATACGTTCGTCCAAAGAATCCAGGACGTTACGTTCATCGGCGCCGTACAAAGTCAAATCGTAATCAAAAAGCCAAATCATAAAAAGCCTTAGTAGCCCATGGCCAAGCCACCAATCTGACGAGCCAGGTAGGTAGCGTAGTTATCCGTCATACCGCTTACAAAGTCCAGGACTTGATGGTAGGCTTCGGCGGCGGTAACGCTCTGGCCTATCTTTGCCTGGCCAATCAAGCGGACAATGCGGTCTGCACGATAGGAATTCTTGCCATTCTTACGAAAATCATAGACACCGTTAATGAAAGCATCCAGAACCGTACTCAAGGTGGTATAGCTACCCACTTCCAGTTCCGTCTTGCGGCGGTCCGGATAGATGCGTTCCACACCCAGGCGCTTTGCAATGCGAATACCTTCCATCACTTCGGAGCGGGAAAGATCCACCAGGTGCTTGATGGGAGCACCGGCCATAATCTCGTCGTAATGCTTTACAAAAGTCACAGCCACATCATCAATGAGGTTCTGGATAGCAAGACCACGAATACTACTGAGGAAGTCGCGGAAGTTCTGGCCGTTTTCCTGATATTCCCGATCGATGTCCACATCGGGACCGCAAAGATAGCTGAACATGCTACGCACATCGCCAAAGGAAAGAATACCCAGTTCGATGGCATCTTCCACGTCCAAAATGCTGTAGCAGATATCGTCTGCGGCTTCCATCAGGTACACCAACGGGTGACGAGCCCACTTGCCCGTTTCCAGTTCGGGAATACCCAAAGTGTAGGCTGTCATGCGATAAAGATCCGCTTCCGTAGAGAATAGGCTGGTGGGAGTGCCGAACTTAGCCAGCTGGGGATACTTGATCATGGCCCCGATGGTCGCGTAAGTCAGACGCATGCCACCATCCAGGAAGTGGTATTCCAGCTTACTCAGGATTCGATGGCCTTGAGCGTTACCGTCAAAATTTTCGAAGTCAGCGATTTCGTCCGGTTTCAAGTCCTGCATAGCGGGAGATTGACGATTCTTACGGAACCATTCGCGGATGGCCGCTTCGCCGGCATGACCAAAGGGAGGATTGCCAATATCGTGAGCCAGGCAAGCAGACTGAACGATAGTACCGAACTGGTATTCGTTCACATACTTCGGCAAGTGCTGCTTAATCAGATGATAAACCGTAATGGCCAAGCTACGGCCCACGCTACTGACTTCGATACTATGAGTCAAACGGCTGTGAACGTGGTCATTCACAGAAAAAGGATGAACCTGAGTCTTGCGGCCTAGGCGACGGAATGCGGTAGAAAAAACAATACGGTCGTAATCGCGATGAAAATCAGAACGGTTCGGATCCGGATCAGCCGGGTGTCCGTAACGCGTAGCAGAAAGCAAAGTATCCCATTGTAACATGGGGATAAAGATAGAAAATTATGAATTACGAGTTATGAGATACGACTGGCGGGATAGGGCAAAGATGATAAGAGAGTCCGCTAATACAAAACCACCGAGCCACATGACTGTGCCGGTTTGGAAGCCGTAACTGTGCAGGCCAACGCCTAAAAGGTTCACTCCGAACCAACATAGGAATGTGATGATTACATTAAAACAATTCATCAAGGCAAAGGTTCGTTCGTTTACCAAGCGGCCGTCGCGAAGGTGCAAAGCAAGCATGGCCCACAAGCACACAAACAGTGCTCCACATTCCTTCGGGTCAAAGCCCCAGAAACGGCCCCAGGCGTAATCCGCCCACACGCCACCAAGTAGTGTTCCCAAAATGGAAAAGCCAGCGCCAAAAATCAAAGTACCGAACAGCAATTTATTGCGGGCTTCTGTGGGGCGGAAAAGCGCAACGTGAGCCACCACACCAGAAAGAATCATTCCCGCAAAGCCGAGGGCAATGGTGAAAACGTGTAGCGTGAGGAACACTCCGGAATTCAACACAGCGGGAATGGGCTGGAACAAATCGCCCGGTTCCAAAATGAACTTGGCAAAGAATAGCAGAACCGCAGCCATCAAGGTTACAGGAATAATCAGAGAGAACGTGCGCTTGCGACAAAACAGGAATGCACCAAATTCAAAGGCTTCCAATAGCAGGGCCACCAGCAGCACTATTTCGTACAAACTAGAAAGAGGCGGACGGGCCGCAATGTAGAAACGAAGGACAAAGGCTATAGTCAGCGTTGCCGCCGTCGCAGCCGCCATGAAGTTCGCCGCAATATCAAGAGAACGCTTCTTGAAAATGGAATTTACCGCAGCCAAGATGCAACCCAAGAACGCCAAGATAAAGGCAATAAGGGCAAAGTTGGCATTGTTGTAGAAGACTTCTGTACTAGCTTTGGTTTCGTATAATTCGTCAACCCGCATGGGGAAAGCATCCTGCTGAATCGCTTCATACAACTGGACATTTTTCAGCAAGCGTTGTATTTCCAAAGTAGCAGGATAATCATTCTTTCGGCTTGCATAAACCTCAAGTTCATTACGATATTTTTTTAGCTGATTGTAGCTAACGTAGCGATCGCTTTCTGGAATGTTCAGGGCATGTTGTACATCGGCTCGGAGCACCTTGAACAAACGACGATCATTCACATAGTTATAATTAAACCTTATTTCGTCCACCACTTTCCAAGCAGGCATTTTTCCTTGACATGCGTCTGCAGGCAGACACTTGTAAGTCACCCGACCGGAAAAATCATCCAGAACACCACGGGCAAAAGAATCGTAAGGACGATAGGTTTCTCCCACAAGAATCAGATCCTGGGAGGGTCTATTTCTTTCATATTCTATTTCCTCTTCGGTCAATTCATATGCGTAAGCAGAAGGAGAGCAAAACAAACCCGCCGTCACAAGCAATAAGGCCAACGGCGCTTTCGGCAAACCTGATGCTTGTGTAGCCACATTGCGTCTTGGTCGCACCCGCACCACATAATGAAAAACCAAACTCAGCAAGAACAGCACAGAAAACACGTAGGGCACGAACTTGAAGGGATCGTAGGTGGCCGTATAAAGATCCACCTTCACGCCGAACATATCCACCTGCCCCTTGTAGAAGGTGAAGTAAGGATATCCCTCCCCCACTTCTACAGCGGAGGTATTCAGGCTGTCGTCTACGGTGTAATAAGTGATGGTTTTTTCCGCCGCAGCAAAGCCGTTATATTCCTGGCGGAATTCAGAACCCACAAGGCTACCCACCAGCAGCACCAGCAATGCGATGTGCATTCCATAGAGGCCAAGGTTTCGCCAACCCGAGGGAACAAGTTTTCCAGATTCATCCCGCGAGAAAATCTTGGGCATTCGGTACATCATGGAGGCAATCAAGTGCAGCGCTCCCACAACCGCCAACGACTTAAAGGCGGGCAGCGGCACCACCCCAAGCACCCACAGGAAATAGCTACCGAAAAAACGGTCCGCCGCAAGAGCAGCACCCTCGTTGCCAGCAGCAGCCTGCCCCAAGGTTCCCCAGAACGTCAGCAGCAGAAAAGCCACCAGCAAAACGCAGGTCACTTTCAGCGACGCAAACTTCTTCAAAAAGCTAATCATAGACTACATTGTCATTCCGAGCGTAGCGAAGCGAAATCGAGGAATCTAAAGAAGACGTTCAACGTCCGACCCAGACAAATTTAGACTCGTCCAGCTGTTGTTCCCCGTCGAAGCGATAGCAGGCCAACCGCCCGTTACCAAGGTGCCCCGCAATACTAAAGTCGAGGCAGCAAACGTTGTGACGAATCAGGCGGGGTTCTCCCGTCAACCAATAATGTCCAAAGAATACGGGCCGTTCGTTTTCCCCATAGAAGGATCGTTCGCGAATCTCCGGATCCACATCGCACCCCTCGGGCATGGTCACCCCAGGCTGCAGACTCAATTCCTGCAGGCTTGCCTTGGCAGGGTCCACCCACCAGCGCAAACGGGTCCTAAAGCGCTTCACGTTCTCCCCATCAAAGAAGAACTGATGGTTGGGCAATTCCATCTCGGGGCCTTTCAGCAACATATCGATGGGCCAGAACAGCGAATCCCCAAACTGGTTGTCTTCGTCATTGGCTCGCACAATCAGTTCGTCAAAGCTTCCGTCGGCAAAGCAAGTCACACCGGCGGCCTTCAACAGTTCCAGTGCACGGGGGTGGAAACTTGCATGCTGGGCCCGGAACAAATCCGTCTCCAAGTAGAAGGGCAACGTCTTGGCGAATTCCTGCATTTCCTTGAATTCGTCCTTGCGACCTACAAAATCACTCACCGTCTTGGAATGAACCGCCACCTTGTTGAAGGTATGCTCCCTCAAGTAGCCAGGTCCAATCTTTTCCAAGTAGCGGCCCCCAGTTCCGTTCTTCTGCCAGAAACTGAGCATATTAAATTCATGATTCCCCATCAGGGCGATGGCAGAGCCCGCATCACGCATAGCTCGCACCAGATTCAGCGTGGTTCGCACATTGGGGCCGCGATCCACGTAATCGCCAAGGAAAACAACCATACGTTCATTGCCCGGATAGCGGAAAGCACCTGCCGATTCCTCGTACCCAAGCTTTTTCAGCAAGGATTTCAAGCATTCGCAGTGCCCGTGAATATCACCAATGAAGTCAATGGAAGTGTTCATATTTTGAAATATATAAAAAGTCCCAACAATCTCCCCCAGCAAGATGACACAGAAAGCATGGGTCGACGACTATGGCCACAATATAAGCAAGCTGAACCTTTTCCTGAACGAAGGACTGGAAAAGGACTCCGTCATCGAACAGAAGGATTCCATCGGTGTTGAATGGGAAACCGTAATAACGGCACAAAATACCGGCGACGAAACCTGTTACAAGGCAACCTCCATCCGCAACAAAGCCGACACAACCCGCGCCCTCTACAAATGCGAATACCGGAGGCACAAATGAACCGCGGTTTCACACACAATGTCATCCCGGCCTTCGAGCCGGGATCTCAAAAGAATGGTTTCACACTCATCGAATTAGTCGTTACCATGGCGGTCTCCGGCATCTTCTTCACCCTCGCAATGAACCTTTACACCCAGGCCGTCAAAGGCCAACTAGCCTTCACAAAGAAAGACGCCGCCTACATGCAGCGCTCCATCGACATCGCCAAAACAAAAAGGATGCTCCAAGAGCATCCCGGTAAATGTGTTGACGGAATTTATGTCCTAGATTCCGCCGACAAAGTCATTCCTGCCTCTACCCACCCCTTGCAATGCAAGGAATTGAAACGAGCCAGAGTTGTGGTGTACAACAATCTTGGAAGCTGGGTTGCGGGACGATAAAAAGGTCTCAGATAAATCAAAGGACCGTACCAACAAAGGTGCGGCCCTGATTTTAGTTTCTACTTTTGGATCTTTTTTTCGAGGGGATTATAACCCTCTTATTAAATCACGCCATAGTCCAGATACAGTTCGAAAACAATCTGATTCCAACAAGAGTTCTCAAGGAAGACAAAGAAGAATACGTCAAGAGCCTCGCCCAATCCCAGGAACAATCCGATCCAAAGCCATTTGTTGAATTTATGATGGGTTCCATGGCCAAGAATTTGGAAAATGAGATTAGCATCTTCCTCCATTCGACCGAAATGGTGGGAGAAAACACGGAAATGGGGGGAGAAAAAGAAAAACGGGGGGAGAAAACCAGTTTTCAGATTCTTTCTACCCTAAAAAACAACCCGAAGATGACCACATCAGAACTCGCAGCAACCATTGGTATAACCCCAAAGGCCGTAGAAAAACAGATTTCAAGACTCAAAAAGAACGGAAAGCTACTGCGCGTCGGCCCCGACAAGGGCGGTTACTGGGAAGTACCGTAAACTCTATGGCAAAAATCTAAAGGCCGCACCAATGAAGGCGCGGCCCTTGTATTACGTTATTTTAGATTTATTCTTAAATATTACACAAAAATTATGAGGCATCATCAACATGTGTGGAAGCATTTAGGCAGCCTTGCTAGATGATTCTCTCGATTCCGATTCCCATTCGTAGGCAATCTTTACATCTACATAGGAACAGCTCAACATTATCAGCGACAGCATGTTGTTCATATTCCTGAAGCCATAGGCAGTCCGTATCAGTAGCTTTATCTTGTTGTTCGTCGCCTCGATCCTTGCGTTTGACACGCCTAGCCTGATTGTGTTGAGGATTCCGTCGTAGTTACGCTTGATCTTTGCGTACAGATCCTTTACTGGGCCGATGCGTGAGTGACTTGCCCGCCACAGCCACCTGTCCAGATTTTCCCTGGCATCGGCATAGCCCATCTTCAGGATGATGCGCAGCTCCTCCTTGAGCTGGTATGCCCTGTAGAGACGCGGATAGCGGCTGGCTATGAGCTCTATTTTTCTCTGCTGGCTTTCGTTTAGGTTCTCCGGAGCCTTGCCCAGAGCGTACCTGGAGTTCTTTATCCCCTCCGCGGTGCGGTCCTTCGGGACGCTGTCCTTCGTGGGCCTGCCTCGGCCCCGTTTCGGATTGCAGCGTTCCTTGCGGGCCTCCCTCCAGGCTTCCACACGGACCTTGTCCAGGGCATCCGTCGCCCACTGTACGACATGGAAGCTGTCCACGCATCGCTCGGCATTGGGCAG